>NZ_FOMF01000030.1:0-1747 GCF_900112535.1 Bacillus sp. UNCCL81
TCCATAACAAACACCTCTAAAAATAAAATTAAGTTGTCCCATATATAAATAAAGAATCTATTATTAAAAAATTAACAACCTTTTAAATAATAGATTCAAAAAATTTATTTCATTGACTTTGCAATTTCAAACATTTCCTTTGGTATTAATGTAGACGAAGTTATATATAAATACGTGCCTTCCTGTACCCACCAAAAGGTGTATTTATGATCTGTAAATTTCGACAAACCAAGTTTTTCCCAATCAACCAAGTATCCAATATTTTTATCCCACTTAAATATTGGTCCTTTTTTCATTGCTTCAGGCATGATTTTTGCAAAGTTAGGTGGAGCTTGGGCTTCCGTAATTCGCATTACTAAATTATTGTTAGAATCTTTATAAGAAATGATGACACTAGAAACAATTGAAGAATTAGGTAATTTTTCGACTGTAACGTCAGATGTTAGTTTATTAATTTTTTGCGACTGAGGAGTAAATACTTTAAATGGGACCTTTATATTGTGAGCCGATGATTTAATTGGACTTCCAAAGAATATAACAGAATTGAATAATACGAAAAATACTACAATAATTTTGAAGTTAAAGATTTTCAAACTTATATCCCTCCTTTTTACTGTATTAAATATAGTATTTGAAAAAATTAAAATTAAAATACAGGATAAAATTTTTAAAAGGAATTCTTAGAATCCAACAAAAAAAGCAACTAATAATAGTCGCTTTTTTGTTTATTTAAATAAACATTCGAGTCGCCTTAATGGTATCTGAATCCTTTTCGTATAAACCGATTACATAAAGGGGTTTACCAGGTTTAAAGTGATCTTCAGTAACATTTTTTAACTTTAAGAATGTATTATCTTGCTGCGGTTGAAGTACTTCTGTATTTAAATCATATTTAATTTTAATTCGTTTATCATTATTTTGATCTAGGGATATTGTTTTATCATTATTTGTATAAACTGTACCTACATGATTAACAATGTTTGCCCACAATTTTTCAACATTAAATACACCATCTTTTTTTACACCTCTTGCATAAAAGAAGTCCCCTACTTTTAGATCACTAACAGCTAAATCCCTTTTCCCTCTCCAAATAAAAGATGTGTCTTCTACAATAAGTTGTGAAACACCATTTTCTGTAACAACGTCCACAATGTTACCTTCTATTTTGCTGATTGAACCCGAAGTAAAATCATTAATTTCTGTTAAATTTTTTTGATTACTCATTTTAACCCCTCCTTTAAGGTGTAATTATGACGCCAAGATACCCATCATCAATATCTCCTAAAGCTGAAAATGCAGCTGGACTTAAATCAATGATTACATCTCTTAGATAAGACAGTTGACATCTTGGAGCTGAAGCACCACAACGTATACCACTCATACTTGGTCCACACTCAGCTATTGTGACGGTGACACTTGAGGTAGTACATGGATTATATACAGCAATCGTTGAACCACAATTTTTTTTAGGAAATTCACTAGCGCGACCACATCCATAAGTAGTACATGTTCCACCTCCAGTTCCACTTTTGTATACATAAGGATAAGCTGCCAAATTTTTATTATTATCCCACGGTTGACACATTGGAGTGAATCCTGCACCAGGATGCCATGAAGCAACTCCATTAATACTCATAATAATTCCTCCTTATTTTGACTAGTTATAGAAAAATTTTCATTTACTAGCGCTATATTATATAAAGAGGATTTTTAGAGAGAACTAACAACCCTTTAAAATATATTTTAA
>NZ_FOMF01000004.1:0-309163 GCF_900112535.1 Bacillus sp. UNCCL81
ATGTCATGATACAAGCAGTGATATTGTCCTTGTGAACATCTAAACCACACGCTCTTTCAATGATTACATCCATTGAAATCTTCCTTTCTAGGCTCATAAATGGAGGCTAGTGCAACAATCAGATTAGGATTAATCTACTATTAGTGCTTCCCGCAAGGGAGCAACAGTCAGTGGTGCACCGTGGTCGTTGGAGTCAGACTAACGCGTGGGCTCTATGGCACCATAGTTGATCGACCTTCTTCTCCTAGCCTTAGAATCAGTATGGTCGGATTCAATACATTTTCATTCACTGTGGTGAAGCTCCGTTTTTGAGCTTCATGGGTGGCTAACGCATGCGTTAGCTTAACAAGCCACAGTAAAAAGTCGGTTCCTTAGCGCACAGCAATTCGACTTTTTTTAGATTGGAATTTACTTAGCGTCTGTTTCCCGTGTTTTGTTGGTAGGACCCGGGTACAGACAACAAGTCGGAAAAATAGTACGTTAAGGCTACAAGCTTTAATATGAAAGGAAAGTACCGTTAACGAGTGTTTTGGAACTAAAAACTAGTTAATTTAAAATGTACCCAAAATCGCTAGTTTTTAGTTCCTAAACCTATTCCCCAAAAACAAATTTCCATCAAAACAAATCAAAAACCTTTTTGAAAGTCTTTAGCGGACTCAAAAACAGTCCATTTCCTTCTTAAAATTTGCATAGGATACAAAAATTCCAAAATGATGGCGGCACCCTTCAAGATTTGGAACAACAATACCTGATCCTTGAAATACTATATTATTCTTTTGAGATTTCTGTATCTTTTTTTGAGTATTCATTAAAATTTACATGTTCCATCTGAACAATAATCATCGTGCGACGACTTTAATTTATACTTTTCAACCTTAGCATTCGCGTACTCTTCTTTCCAAACCCGTTGTAATATTTCTAAAAATACTTGGCTAGGTTGTGCTCCAGAGATGGCATATTTATCATTCACTACGAAAAAGGGCACGCCCTGAATCCCAATTTTTGATCCCTCGGCTCTATCAGCTGCAATATTCTTGCTATATTTATTATTTGCTAAAACATTCAAAGCTTCGTTGGCATCAAGACCTATCTCACTTGTAAGTCGAGCAAGTGTTGCATGGTCACCGATATCTAGTGAATCCGTGAAGTGAGCTTTCATAATACGCTCCATAAACTCCTGCATCTTCCCATTCTCTTTTGCATAATAAGAAAGGAGAAGCGCATCATATGAATTCGTAGGAATCATTGTATCAAATTGATAATCTAACCCAACCTCTTTCGCTTTCTGTCTAAATTGATTATTCAATGCTTTTGCTTTTTCATATGGGATACCATGCTTGGATGATAATACTTGATGGATATCCATTCCTGTATTTTTTTTCGCATATGGATCTAATTGAAAACTACGCAATACGACTTCTACCTCTTCTTTGTGTTTAAACTGTTCTAACCCTATTTCAAATTGACGTTTGCCAATATAACAAAATGGGCAAACATAGTCCGACCATATCTCAATTTTCATTTTGAATGCTCCCTTTTAAGCTGATTTAATTATTATAGACAATGGGCATTCTTCTGATCAATTGGCTTTGCCGAGCAGCAGTATACATGAATTTCGCCACATTTTCCCTAGAGACGGACATTTTACCTGGCTGATCGCCGAATGAATAATCATAAGATTGCCCTTTGTATTTGACATTAGGATTAATAATTCGAACGACTGTCCAATCCAGGTTCGAATGTTTAATAATTCCTTCCAGCTTTTTCATTTCGACATAACCGTTTGGCAAAAAGATCTTGGCCAATATTCCCGGCACCACCGTCGATAAGTTTTTCTTATCGTCTTCAGATTGCAAGGCCGGTGTCGCGAGCGTAATCAACCTTTTTTTATTGAACTTCTTCATCGCTTTGATAATCAGGTCATGTCCATCGGCGACCGGCGTTCCTTTAAGCTTTCGCGACATATCAGACGGAGGTCCTAAGGCGCTGATCACGACATCCGCTTCCGCAACTGCCGTTTCAATGGCTGAAGCGTTCGAGAGTTCCCCCGTTACAAGCCTCAAATTGGAATGATTTAGCTTGATTTTCTCAGGGTTTCTAACATATGCCGTAACGAAATCTCCGTTGTCTAATGCAAATCGCGTTAGAAGTTGACCGATTGCACCGCTTGCATCAAAAATAGTGATGTTCATGGTCTTCTGCCTCCTTGTGTTATGGTGTCCTGAATAAAATCCTTCCATTTCTGTGCCTCGATTAGCGTAGCCGTTTCTCACATCAAAAACGGCTACCCTTTTGGTGATTGATGACGGATTTATACCCGAGATGATTGATTTTTAATCTACCCGATTCATACTTTATCTTCCGTAATAAATTCTTCGACTCGATCTCTTTTGGTGTACATGTCGTACCAAATTTCGGCGATTTTGTCTTGAACTCCCGAATTCGGCTGCATCCAGATTCCGATCGAAATGTGCCCTGCATAAATACCTTTGTCGTTTAATTCACTGTTCAAATTGAAGATATAATTACGAAGACCCGAAACTGCAATTCCGACATTGCCCATCATTGGTACTGGATTGATTGCGGCTCCACCTGTCGTAAATAACAGAGCTCCACTTTGTTTATCCAACATATCCGGAAGCACTTCTCGAATACTCGATATCGCACCTAAAACGTTGAATTGAAATTGGTATAGCGCATTTTCTTCTGTTACATCTAATGCGGTTGTTACTGTATCGATACTTGGAGTTGGACTGTATTCAACCACATCAATAAATCCGTATTTCTCTTTGATCGTTGCGAAAGCTAAACTAATTTGGGCTTTATTTAATATATCAGCTTGAAATGATGCTGCTTCAATGCCTAATTGTTCTAGTTCAATAACCAGTTGGTTCAACTTTTCTTCATTCCGGGCTATAAGCGCTACACGAAATCCGTTTTTTCCGAACTTCTTCGCAATAGACATTCCTAATCCTGGTCCTGCCCCAACAATTACAATATTTTTCATAATATAATTCCCTCCATAACTTCTTAGCTAATTATTTTTTCTAAGAGAGTTCATTTGATACAATAGGTACTACTTTATTTATTAAGAACCAATCGCATTTTCAATCTTTTGGGTATGATTCTGAATGATCACAACAATTTTCTTGATCAAAACCATTCCACAAAAACATGTGTTATTTAAGCAACGCGCGTTGTATAGTTGATGATAAGATGAAAAAGAACTATTAACAACCACCAAAATGGCTAATATGTTGTTTACACAACACTTCTATTGTATTGTCGTTTTTAAACACCATTGTGTAGCCTAAAAAGGAGAAGAAAAAATTGATTATGCCAAAAAAAGATCCGAGAATACTTCGTACTAGACAATTGATTGTAGACTCTTTTATTTCGTTAGCTAGTGAAAAAGATTTCAACAATATAACGGTACGTGATATCACTGAAAAGGCTGCTATTAACCGCGCTACATTTTATGCGCACTTTGACGATAAATTTGATTTATTACATTCCACCATCACCAATACTTTTACAGACAAATTGAAAAAAGGACTAAATGGTCACGAGGGATTCAATGAAGAAGTCATTACAAATATTTTTCTAGCCATGTGTGATCACCATAAAGAGTTAAGCGACTTATGTCCTAAAGGTTATAATTCTTTAGGAACTATTATAGAAAGTAAAATAAAAGAAGAGTTACAAAAGCTAATAGCTGATTTTGTGCTAAAAGGCACTAAAAATACCATTGTATTAGAGGATAAACATTTGGTAACGACCCTATCTACTATACTGAGTTGGAGTATATACGGAGCTACATACTCATGGAATAAGGATGGAAGACCTATTTCACCAGAAGAGCTAGTGACTAAGACCCTACCTATATTTAAAAATGGCATGAGTAAGTATTTCTTTTAATAAAACTTATGTTAAATATCAATTCTTTTTGGGGTTCAGCCGCATGTCCATCAAGGTAACGATAGAGAAAAGATATCCCAAATAAGATCGGGCTGTTTTCCATGAGCTTCAAATAACCAACCAGAATTTTAGGCATACTTAAATAAGCCTTCAGACATTACATTTTTTTCTATGCAATAGTTTGAAGTCTTTGTTTATGCCCATATACTACACCCAGGATGTCAAACACCGTTTTCTTCTCATACCGATGGAACTTGCGCCCATTCTTTTCGATCATTTGAAAATGTCGATGAAAAACTTGTCCGACATCCTGTGTTTGTTTTCGCAAAGCATCATGTAGCGATAGAAAATATTCTTTTATAATACAGATTGCTTTGAATTCACTCGTTTCTTTCTTTTTCTTCACCAAGAGAAGCCTGCGCCTGCGTGGAGGAATAGTTAAATAAGTTAATTAGTGATTATGATATAGTAATTATATTAGAAATGTTTAGAATGGCGTTAATCGGAGAAGTCAGTAAATGAAAAATTTGAAAGAAATTCAATTAATTATTAAAGCAGAAAATGGGATACGATTTCTTACTAGACCTTAAAAATAATTAGATAATCAAATTGTTGAGGCTAATGATAAAAAATTTTGGGGAACTATTTCTGGAAATCAAATTGAAGTGAAAAGAAAACCAAGGTTTTATAAAAATTATAAATCTATAAAATTTTATGGGAAAGTTGAAGTTCTAAGAAATGACGAGTTAGAAATTAATGGTTCTTTCAAGGAGTATCTGGGAGCTAACTACTTGGCGGTAGTTCTTCTAATATTACTTTTTAACTTAATTGTAATTTTTATTTTAAAGATTGCTTTAAATTCACACTTTTATATGGTTAATTTACTTTTTTATATTGGGTTTATATTGTTATGTGGTTTAATTAATTTCAACCACATTAATGAAGATAAGCATGAAATATTAGAGTTTTTATCAAACAATTGAGTAATGTTCTTATTGAACTAACGCATGCGTATGTTGTATAAAAAGTCGGCTAAATAGTCGACTTTTTTATTGTACTAATGGCAGATTAGTTGAACAAGAACTACTTCATTTTCGTTTGAATATTGTATGTAAATCTAGTTTTCATAAATACGTTATAGCAATAAAAAAAGGATCTTCCAGGAAGATTCTTTTTTTGATGCTTCTTAACTAACAAATGCGAAATTAGGTTTTTTCATTAATTCAAAAATACTTATAAGTATTTATCAACAATCACTTTCATATGGTGTAACTCGTGCCCGGCAATGCCATAAGCAATGGTACTTAACGAAACAGGCTTGTTCATTACAGTTCCATTACGATTCCACGCTGCATCATCAATTGTGGAAATAAGGTTTAACGTGTTGGAGCGTACCGTATCTAAACCTGCTAGTAGTTTCTCCCAGGATAATTTGTTGAAGTTTGCCGCAGAAACGTATTGATCTTGATCCATTGCTGGGAGTGGTTCACTTTCATTTCGTGCAATGGCAAGCATTCGATACGACATAACACGTTCCGAGTCTGTCATATGCCCAATCACTTCTTTTAAAGTCCATTTTCCTGGTGCATATGCCTTCCTTGCTGACTCCTCTGATACGCTGCTTAAGAGGGTAATGGTCTTAGTTCGTTGCTTACTAAGTATTTCTATAATATCTCCCTCTGGTACAAGACTAACATACCTATCATTCTCTGGATTTTCAATAGATAATGGTCGTGGACGCACAAGAATCCTCCTTATCGGAATAATTAATTATGGTTCTAGGCAAATTATATTCGTCTGACAAGAAGATATTTCCATTATTTTTGATAACTACTAATACTATCATTTTATTGCTTCTTTATGCTCATATTTGAATAACTTTGTTTTTGTTAGACCTTTAGGAAGGTTAGCCATGTTCATTCGGGATGGTTCAACGGCTAATTATAATGTGTCTAGACTACGGATGGTTCCATCTTGATCCACAGGAAGTATTGTAATTTTTAATGCATAACTAAGTTTTTCTTCTAGACCTTTTAAGCAGACAGTCCTATTAGTCGTCACGATTTTAGAAATAACATTCCTCTTTTTATGAAAGGGACTAAAAGGAGAATTCATGAAATCAGGTACATTTTTCTTAATAATGAAAAATGTACCTGTTTTTTACTTTCTATTTTTTGACTTGAAACAGTCCTGAAGGAAGTTGTGCATCCCAATTTTCTGGGATATCTAAACGTAGAGCATGAGCAACGACGGCAGCAGTATCTATATTTTCTACATCCGACAATACGGTGCCAGGCTTTATAGACTTTCCTTTAGCAGTCCAGAAAATGGTCTGTTCTTCTGGGGAGGAACCACCATGACCATAACCTTTCCCTCCATGATCCGCTGTGATGATAATTAGAGTATCTTCTATCAGTCCTTCTTCTTCTAAAGTTTGGACAATTTGCCCAACATGCTGATCCGCTTTTTGTAATGCCTCATACCATCTCTGGCTGCCATAGCCATAGTTGTGACCTGCTCCATCCACTTCATCCAAATGAACAAATATATTACGACTGTTTTTACCTTCTGCTTTGATGTAGTCCACTGTTTTTTGTGTCGTATTATTATCGTTCCCACCATTTACTTTATAAGCACCTGCAGAATCTTCAATAATTCCTTTGTTGATTGGAGACCACGTAGTAAAGGAAGCTTGATTAAGCATAGGACGCTCCTGTTTTAGTAGTTTCATATAAGATGGATAAGGATTTTTTTCAGGGTAAGGATTACCTAGATTGTCGTTGTTCAGACCATGTTTTGAAGGTACAACTCCATGGAGCATGGATCCCCAGTTATGCCCGCTAATCGTCGGCATCATTGCTTTTGCTTCATATGTTCCAGCGCCTTCACTCATTAGCGTCTTTATATTTATTGCATTTGCTTGTGGGTCTTTTACCCCGTTTCCTGCTCCATCGATTCCTATGAATACTACTCGCTTGTAAAGAAAATCATTCTTGTAAGGAGCCAGCTTATCTTTTATCATTTGCACATCTAATTTATCCACTTTTTTATCATTGTTAATATCCGCTATTTGTGCATGCTTCCAACGTTTGTCACCTTCACGACTATTTAGGTTTTTCAGAATGAGTTTTAGATCATTATCAGTTAACAACCCATCTCCCGACACGTCAATGGAGTTGGATACATGTACGTTAGCTGTAGCTGTTTTACCACCATCGACCGTTTTGGCTGTAATCGTTGCTTCGCCCGCCTTCACTGCAATAATCGTAGGACGGTTGTTAAGCATTTCGATTTTTGCGACTGATCCATTACTAGAGGTCCATTCCACATCTTTTACCGTCGCATCTGATGGAGAAACCGTTGCTGTCAGTGGCATAGGTGCTCCTGCCTTCAGATTGAGTTCAGTCTGATCCAAAGAAATTGATTCTACTGATGTCGGTTGAAGTGGAGGTGCATTATCATACATGGCGCGGACTTCCGATTCACTCAAAACATTTCGATAGATTTTAAGATTATCCACTGCTGCATTAAGAGTAGAACCATAATTTCCTGTACCATCTTGTCCGATTTTCGTCGTAAATGAGGTATCAAGAGTTCCTTTCATTCCAGAAATATCTATAGAATGAACTAAGCTACCATCTTTATAAAAGCGTGCACTCCCATCACGATCATGCGTTACAACAATGAAATGCCATTGATTATCAGCTACATTTTCCATATTATAATCTTTCCGATCGCTTCCGGATGTCTTGAAGTTCCAATCAAGTTGTTTTGAACTGTTCAACGCTAAATTCCAACCTGTATTGCTTCCAGAATTCCAATTCTTATTTGAAATGATAGCAGGATCTCCTTGAATATTGTCTGCTTTAACCCAGAAGGCAACAGAAAAATCTGTGGTCTCTCCGAAACGTAAATCGTCACGATTGCCCAGGTCCACATATTGTCCTTTTGATGTAAATTTAATTGCTTGATTAATTCGTCCTTGAACATATCCTGGATTGCCTTTGATTTGAGGAGTTATAGTACTTGAAGAGCTATCCTCAACATTGTTGTCAAAATTAATGTCAAGAACTGTTCCCTCACTAGCAAACGCAACGGACGACATACTACTGTTGGATAAAACATTAAATGGGAGATATGTACTTTTTACAGAAAGTGATATCGCCAAAGTTAATGAAGTTCCCACTACTACTTTTTTAAACATGTTAGATTTCATTATTTTTTCCTCCAATTTAAAATAATCTGACATGTCAATTGTAGAGAGGGGATGTAAATATATGAGTAGATTTTTGTAAATCTTTTTAAAATATAGGCAAAAAATCGGCAATACTTTTGTAAATTCTATTAAAATGTAGGCAAAAAAATGGCAATAAAAGCCTGATCTACATATAATTCCTTTGTTATATAGCTATTAATCTACGTCGAAAAAATCAACATGAACGATAAGATAAGAATTGTTACTCTAGAAAAAGTTAAAAAACATACCGAATGAATAGATATTAATTTATATCAATCATTCGGTACGTTTTATAATATTCACTTTTTTCTACCCTGTTCAATTGTTTCCCAAATACATTTTCTAAATCCTAATTACGAGTTCTGTAGGATATTCAAATAGTGGTTTAAATACTGGTAAGACTTATTACTATAAAATTAGATAAGGCCAACTAATCTTTTTTTAAGTTTTCGTTTATTTTATCAAGCTTTGTTTCAACCCTTTGCATTTGAAGCCTATTTTTTCTAATAGAACTAAAAATAAATATAACAAAACTAATAATAGCAACTGGTATTAAAAATACAATCAACTGAAAGATTAAATCTCCTATAGCCATATTTTTATACTCCTTTGTTTTTTAGTGTATTAAATTGTTCTAATTTAAAGTATAAACAAAATTGGAAAATTATGTAATACACTATTTGTTTCTCGAACAAAAAAAAATAGAGAGTACTATTTGTACTCTCTAAAAGTGGATCGAATTCAACTACATTCCGGACAAAGTCCGTATATTTCAAATTTATGACTTTGTACTGTATAACCAGGTAAATCAACAGATAAATTGTCCATAGGGCATCGATAAATACTTTTTGTATTACCACAATCTAAACAAATAAAATGATGATGATGTTCTGAAGACGAACACTTCGATCGGAAACGTTTTTCACCATCTAGTTCTGTAACTTCTACTACATCAACCTCAATAAATGTGGATAAATTACGATAGATTGTATCGAAGCTAAGTCCTTTGTATTTATCTTTTAATGCTTGTTGAATATCTCTTGCAGTTACATATTTATTTTGCCTAAAAATATATTCAAGCATATCATATCGTTTAGGCGTATTTTTGAAGCCTCTTTCTTTTAATAATTTTGATGCATCTGCTAATTTCATTTAATCACTACCTTTGACTCGTTCTTAATTTCTTCAAACCTAAAGTAAAAATAAGAATAAGGATTTGCAGGATCACAATCGTACCACCAGGCGCGAGATTTAAATTATAAGAAAGCAAAATACCTGCAACAACTGAAAACTCTCCGAAAATAATTGAAAAAATAATTGTTTGCTTAAAACCTTTTGAAATTCGTATACTCGCTGCTACTGGCAATGTCATTAGAGAAGATACTAATAAAACACCTACAACTCTCATAGAAATGGACACTACTAAAGCAACTAATAAGATAAACAAATAATGAATCCATTTTGCATTAATTCCTGAAGCAACTGCATATTCTTCATCAAATGATAATAGGAACAATTCTTTATAAAGTACTATGATAGATATTACTACAAAAACAGCTATAATTATGACAGTAATTAAATCTTCTTGTGACACAGCACTAACACTACCGAATAAATAACTAAATAGATCTGTATTAAATCCATTAGCTAATGAAATTAAAATGACACCTAATCCCATTCCTCCTGAAAGAATGATTGGAATTGCTAACTCTTGATAATGTTTATAAACACTTCTTAATTTTTCAATTAAAAATGCTCCTGCAACTGAAAATGTCATACCCATAAATAATGGGCTAATAAAGCCAGATGTAAAGAAATATTTTTCAAGTAAAAGACTTGCTGCAACTCCTGATAAAGTCACGTGACTCAATGCATCAGAAATAAGTGATAATCTTCTAAATACAACAAATACACCTAATAATGGAGCCATAACTCCAATAATCATACCAGTGATTAATGTATTTCTTAGAAAATCATAGTGAAAAAAATCCATCATATTCTATCTCCTCCATCCTCGTGATTGTGAGATAGTACATGCACAGAATGGCCATATAGAAGAGACAAATCCTTCTCAGTAGCATCTTTAAACTTATCTCGACTACCATGGAAGTGTAATCTTTTATTTAAACATGCAACATGTGATACTTTATCAGTAATAATGCCTATGTCATGAGAAACTAATAATAAAGTAATACCAAGCTTATTATTTAAATCGCTAAGTAATTGATAAAAGCTTTCTACATTTTCAGCATCTACCCCAACGGTTGGTTCATCGAGTATTAATAGTTCGGGATTACTTACAAGTGCGCGCGCAATAAAGACACGCTGTTGTTGTCCACCTGAAAGTTCGCCGATATTACGATTTGCAAATTCATACATTCCAACTGATTTTAACGCTTCAGCGACTTTTTGTTTATCCGAATTTTTAAAACCGTTAAACAATCCAATTTTAGAAACAAGACCTAATGATACTACTTCAAAAACCGATGCTGGAAATCCAGAGTTAAAACTATTCGCTTTTTGAGATACATAACCAATCTTATCCCAGTTTTTCATTTTTCGAATATCTGTACCAAATATCTCTATTTTTCCTTCATCTGGTTGCTGGATACCTAATATACATTTTAGTAAAGTTGATTTGCCACTACCATTTGGGCCAACTAGACCTAAAAAGTCTCCTTTTTTTACTAGAAGATTAATGTCTGTTAATACCTTTTGACGGTCATAGCTATAAGACAAATCTTCAATTTTTATGATATCTTGACTCATTTATTAAAACACCTTCATCTATTTAGGAATAATTACGTTTTACTTCAAGTTCTTAGTATAAGAGAATACTTCTTATTTGTAAACAAAGAAAACTCGGCAAAATATATATTCGATTTTCAATTAATTTCATCCTCATCAAAACTTTAAATCCCTTAATTTTCCGATAAATTTTTTAATGTATTTTTAATAAATAAGCCTTATCACTTTGTGATGAAAAATACAATATGTTACAATTAACATATAAATATAGATAAAGAGGTGGTTTTTTGAACGCTATTACACATCGTAAGCTTTCAAACTTTAAGATTATTAGACGGGGGTTTTTTATTACATTAGGTGCTGCTTTGATGGCAGCTTGCTTAAAAGCATTCTTTATTCCAACTGATATCATTGATGGTGGAATCGTAGGTATCTCTTTGATCCTCTCCCATATTACTTCGATTAATCTCGGTATTTTTCTATTCTTGTTAAACTTACCTTTTGTAATAGTAGGTTATAAGCAAATCGGTAAAACATTCGCTATCTCAACTTTATTTGGTATCACTGTCCTTTCAGTATTTACCTCTCTTTTTAAAGACATTCCTCATTTAACTAATGACCCTTTACTAGCTGCATTATTTGGTGGATTAGGTTTAGGAATTGGCGTAGGTTTAGTAATTCGTAATGGTGGCTCACTTGATGGGACTGAAATTATAGGAATACTTTTAACAAAATCATCACCTTTTTCAATTGGTGAGGTTGTTATGGCATTTAATGTATTTATTCTCGGAAGTGCAGGATTTGTATTTGGATGGGATAATGCTATGTATTCATTAATTGCCTATTATGTAGCATTTAAAACAATCGATTTAACAATTGAAGGATTCCAGGATACTAAATCTGTTTGGATCATTAGTGATAATGATAAAGAAATCGGTGATGCATTAAATGCCCGATTAGGTCGAGGAGTTACATATTTTCATGGCGAAGGTGGCTTTATGGGTGAAGATAAAAAAATCATCTTTACAGTCATTTCAAGACTTGAAGAAGCAAAATTAAAATCAATTGTTGAAGACTATGATGAAAATGCCTTTGTAGCAATCGGAAATATAGCTGACGTTAAAGGTGGAAAGTTTAAGAAGAAAGCAATCCACTAATAGTAAACAATTAAGCTTGAATTCTATCGTGAATTCAAGCTTTTCTATTTTAATAGTTTAATTGAGTTGTTCATTTAATTCGCTTTTACAATGCTTTTGTTTTCCAGTAAGAAGATTTACTGTGAATAAGAGCTTATTTTGGTTGCTTCTGAATCTCCATGTGAAATCATAGAAATGTCAAAGTTTTTTGCACTTCCTCCCACTGCAATACTTATTATTTTTGAAAAATCAATTGAGATTTGTGTCCTGTGCTCATTATTTAGAATAACCTCTCATAAAATTTATTGATGAAATATTTCACCTAAGAGGAGGTTCAGAATGAATATTATCCAAACTCTCATAAATAAAAAGGTAAATAGTATAACACCAAAGGATTTATTAAAATTAAGCCAACAATATCAAGTGTATATTACGCCAGATCAAGCCAATAAAGTGGCTGCAATATTAAACGGGAAAAATTATAATATCTATGACGCTGAACATAAAAAACAAATTCTTTCCCAAATTGCAAATGTTACCTCTAAAGCCACTGCACAACAAATTGATATTATTTTTCAAAAGCTAACTTAAGCTTGGTTAAAATGTTCATTAAAAAGCTTTAATTTATAACTCTACTCATTTCACAAATCATATAATGCTCATACAAAGAATCACCTAACTATTTTAAAACGAAATGAGAGGGATTAATATGGATTTGCATGAGCTACATTATGAAATAATTTATTTAGACAAAGAAACAGATGACGAAGTGAAATTCAAACACATGTTTCATATGGATGATTTAAGCCATAACTTAGCTCTTAATATCGCTAGTAGTTTAATCGAACGTGACAAGGCACATGTGGTCTATATTAAATTATTGCACTTAGACGAACATGATCACGAATTAGTTAGTAATGTTGTCACTGTGAAAAGAATTAAAGAAGGAAAAATAATCGCTTCATATTTGGATAGTAAGTTAAAGAAAGTAGTAGAAATAGAATTATAAAATAAATCGAATGGGCTATCTCTTATGTTGGATTAACTAACATATGGGTGCCCTTTTTTTATTACTGGGGGAGTATCTATACAGCGATTTTTATTTGTAGCTGATAAAACCGCTCTATTTAAAATATAATTAGCAGTTTTTTATTCAATTTAGTAAGAATAAGAGCAAATTTACTAGTTTTTCATTTAAAATTATCTTCTTATATCTGATTTTCATGTCGTAATACCTTAAGGGGTATGGGTAATTTTGGCTTTTATTTGCGATTCTTTGGAATTTAATTGCAGTTTTGCTAAATTTATTTGCGGTTTTCTAAATTTAATTGCAGTTTTACCAATTTTAATTGCGATTATCAGAATTTATTTGCAGTCCCACAGATGGACTCCTAATTTGCAGCTTTATTTGACTTAATTGCACTTATAATCTATTTCGAACCTATACTATATCTTAATACGCTAAGGAGACACCGTCTTTTTTAATTATATACGGATTTAATAGCCACTCATTATTTAGAATTCAAATCTGTTAAATTGAGCAACGATGAAGTTCGAACGATTAAACTAAGAAAATAAAAAACCAGCCCATTATTTAAAATGAGCTGGTTTCTTTGAATATTAAGCTTTCAATAATTCTTGAATTAAGTTTTCATTGAACTCTTGATTGCGTAACATTTCGATTTCTAATTTATATGGTGGTACCTTGTTGTTTTTATCTTCACCAACATATGGAGTTTCTAAAATTTTAGGGATGTCCATTAGTTGTGGATGATGAACAATATAGTTTAATGCTTTAAATCCAATCGATCCAAAGCCAATGTTCTCATGTCGGTCTTTTCGACTTCCCATTGGATTTTTACTATCGTTAATATGAAGTACTTTTATTTTACCGATCCCGATTAATTGATCGAATTGCTGTAAGACACCATCAAAGTCATTAACGATATCATATCCAGCGTCATTAATATGGCATGTATCAAAACAAACTGATAATTTATCGTTGTAGTGTACACCTTCCATAATTCTCGCTATTTCTTCGAATGATTTACCACATTCTGATCCTTTTCCAGCCATTGTTTCAAGCGCAATTTGTACTGGAGTTTCAGCTGTTAATACTTCATTTAAGCCTTGAATAATTCTGTCGATTCCAGCATCTTCACCAGCGCCTACATGAGCACCTGGATGTAATACGATTTGTTTTGCTCCTAATGCTGCGGTACGGTCTATTTCTTTTTGTAAAAATTCAACACCTAATTCATAAGTAGCTGGATTTGTAGTATTTCCAATATTGATAATATATGGTGCATGGACTACTATATCAGCAATTCCATTTTCAGCCATATGTTTTAAACCTGCTTCAATATTTAAATCTTCAATTGCTTTACGACGTGTATTTTGAGGCGCACCTGTATACACCATAAATGTATTAGCACCATAGCTTGCAGCTTCTTCACTAGCGGCTAAAAACATCTTCTTACCGCTCATTGAAACATGAGATCCTATTCGTAACATTCTTTCAGCTCCTACCTTAATTAATCATACTTACCATTTTAACATGAAAATCAATCATGGTTAAATGGTTCGCCTGCTTATAAAATAAAAAGAAAGGAATATTCTTCCTTTCTTTTTTGCAAGCTATCTATCTACTCGTTTTTCTTTTCACTTTATTTTTAAATGATTCTCTTTGTTCATTCAGTTTACGTTTATAGCCAGGTTTAACTTTAGATGGCTTTTTAATCGCCTTACCAGCAACTGCATCTAGATTTCGATCAGTTCTTTTACGTAGCTTACGTTTTGAGCGAGGTCCTAAATCAACCCATTCACCTTTTTTTAGTTCACGATGCTCAAATGTAATTCCACGATCTTGAAGTTTGTCTAATGCTTGTTCGTCTTCTTGATCATAAATTGTAATAGCAGTTCCAGAGAAGTTTGCACGCCCTGTACGACCTACACGGTGGACATAAAAATCTAAATCTGCTGGTAGTTCAATATTTATTACATGACTTACCCCTTCAATATCGATTCCACGGGAAGCTAAGTCAGTGGCAACAATATATTGGAACTCTAAATCTTGAATTTGCTTCATCATTTTTTTACGTTCACGAGGACTTAAATCTCCGTGAATTTGACCAACTTTTAAGCCATATGATGATAATTGAGTAGCAACTTCTTCAGCTTTTTTCTTCGTATTTGTAAAGACAATTGCTAAATATGGCTGAAAACTTAATAAAATATCTTTAGCCATTTTAACTTTGTCTTTATGGCGACTTGGAACAATAATATGTTCAATTTTCTGAGCTGAAAGTTGTTGCGGATTAATATGAATATGTTCAGGATTTTCCATATACTTTTTCAAAAACGGTTTAAGCTTTTCAGGAATTGTCGCTGAAAAAACAAGCATTTGAAGTTTCTTTGGCATTTTTGATGCAACTTGGTCCACATCATGGATAAATCCCATATCTAACATTAAATCCGCTTCATCCACTACTAAATACTTCGTAGTATGAACTAATAATACATTATCATTTACTAAATCTTTAATACGTCCAGTAGTCCCAATTACGATATGTGGCTGTTTTTTTAGTTTTTCAACAGTACGTTTGTAGTCGGTTCCTCCAACGAAGTTTTTTGCAGTTAATTGCTCATCTTCTGGACAACATTCAATGATCGCTTGAACATCATTATAAATTTGAGTCGCTAATTCTCGAGTTGGAGCAGTTATTACTAATTGCACTTGATCTAAAGATGGATCTAATGTATTAATTGTCGGAATTAGATATGCATGAGTCTTTCCTGACCCTGTTTGCGATTGACCGATTACACTACGTCCAGTTTTAACTTGAGGAATGATCTTTTGTTGAATTTCTGTTGGTTCTGTAAAGTGTTTCTTCTCTATCGCTTCCAAAATAAATGGTTTTAATTGAAAATTTTTAAATGAAATTGCCATATAACTCACCTTCTTAATTTAAACTTTCTATGTAATGAGGAATCTATTTCCTCGTACAAAATAGCTACAATTATCTATTATACAATAGATTTGCCCAATAAAGCTAATTCTAATTTTTCTTTCTTCTTTAGTAGCATTTTTATTTTTATTCTGTCCTATACTAACCATTTCAAATTATGTGCATAGCCTAAGTAATAAAGAGTATTTTCGAAAGGAGGTATTAGATTGGGATTACTTGATAAATTTAAGAAAAAAAATAAACAGCCTTTTCCAATGAACGGTCCAAATTTTTATAATAGTTATCAACAGCCTTATCAAAATTTACAAAATCCATACAGTGCAAGACCAAATTTTGATCAGCGATATCCATATCCCCAATCACCGCAACAACCATATATGCAACATCAACAACAGTTTTATCCACCTGTCCAACAAATTGTTGGGCAACAAGGTCATTATCAGCAACCAATTTCATATCAACCGCAGTTAAACGCGCATCAACAATATATAAGCCAAAATAAAATTTTACAACCTGTTCCGTTTCAAAACCAGCCAGTAATGCAGCCACAAGGCGGTAGTAATTATCAGCAACAAGGATCACAGAATCAATACCCAATGACTGGGCAACCACCCGAAAAAGAAGATGATGGCAGTCCAGGCTTTTTCTCGCGATTAATGGGAGGAGACACTTCTATTACAGGTGTCATCGGTGGTATGCAAAAAGCTGTTCAAGCAGCTCAACAAGTCACGCCAATGATTCAACAATACGCTCCTGCTATTAAAAATTTCCCTTCAATCTACAAAATATTTAAAGCAGTAAATACCGACGACCCGGTTGATACAAAAAAAAGTAAAAAAAATGATTCAAATGGAATAATAGATGTTGTGCAAACAGAAGAAACAAAACCAAAAAAACGAAAAAAAGCTCCAATTAAGTCAGAAGTAGTAGAACCATCTAATATTATTGAAGAAACTACATCAAACATAAATCCAAAACCAAAATTGTTTATGTAAATTTTCTTTTTCTTTGTATAGTAGTATCTCCCTCCTTTATAATAAAAAATGAAAACAATATTATAAAGGAGGGGCTACTCCATGAAAGTTATTAAAGTTACCCCACGAGGCTATTGCTACGGAGTTGTAGATGCAATGGTCATTGCTAGAAATGCAGCTAAAGATCCATCACTACCAAGGCCAATTTACATACTTGGTATGATTGTTCATAATAAACATGTTACAGACGCATTTGAAGAAGAAGGCATCATTACTTTAGATGGTCCAAGCAGATTAGATATCTTAGATAAAATTGAAAAAGGGACTGTTATTTTTACGGCTCACGGAGTTTCTCCAGAAGTAAAATCAAAAGCAATTAAAAAAGGGCTAACGACGATCGATGCGACTTGTCCAGATGTAACGAAAACACATGATCTAATTAAAGAACGAATGGCTGAAGGCTATCACTTTATTTATATTGGGAAAAAAGGACATCCGGAACCAGAGGGCGCAGTTGGAATCGCACCTTCTATTGTTCACTTAATTCAAAATAAATCTGATATCGATGCTTTAGAAATCCCAACTGATAAAATTATCATTACAAACCAAACAACTATGAGCCAATGGGACGTAGTAGATTTAATTCAATACGCAATTAAAAAGTATCCGACTGCTCATGTTCATAAAGAAATTTGTATGGCAACTCAAGTTCGTCAAGAAGCAATTGCTGATCAAGCAGCCCAAGCAGATCTAACAATTGTTGTAGGTGACCCAATGAGTAATAACTCAAATAGACTTGCACAAGTTTCGCATGAAATTGCAGGAACAAAGGCATTTCGTATTTCAGATATTACTGAACTTCAGTTAAAATGGTTAGAGGGCGTTGAGACTGTAGCAGTTACGTCTGGGGCTTCTACTCCAACACCGATCACTCGTGAAGTTATCGCATTTTTAGAGAAGTATGATCCAAACGATGAAAGCACTTGGAATACAAAATCAGGAGTAGAATTAAGTAAAATATTACCTAAAGTTAGAATTAAAGACTAAAAAATAGGACTTCTGGATTTTTAACCCGGAAGTCCTATTTTTTAATTCGCAAAAAACGTTTAAATAAAAGTAAATGGATCAGTATGGATCGTTGAAGCGATAATTTCGCAAGCCAGGTTTTTTTCTTTTAATTTATGATCTAAAAGACGTTTAACACCTGATTTCATTACTTTTTCGATATTATGACCTGCATCAACTATATTTAAATTTAGCATTTTCCAATCCTGTGCTACGTGGTAATAGATATCACCACTTAAATAAACATCTGCGCCATTTCTTTTTGCATGATAGGCAAACTTATTTCCGTCTCCACCTACAATTGCAACCTTTTTTACTCGATCGCTTAAGTTCCCAACCACTCTTACACCTTGTAAATCTAATTTTTCTTTCACATAATGGGCAAATTCTTCTAATGAAATTTCTTCTTTAAGGCTTCCAATTCTCCCAATCCCGAATGTTTTGCCTTCATTTTCTAATGTGTATGTATCATATGCTACTTCTTCATAAGGATGAGCCTTTTGCATCACTTTAAGAACTTGTTTTAATTTTAATTGTGGAACAACTGTTTCGAGCTTTACCTCATCAACTTCTTCTAATTGACCCTGTTGCCCGATAAATGGTGTTGTTCCCTCTAACGGCATAAATGTCCCTGTTCCATTCGAACTAAAGGTACAATGGCTGTATTGACCAATATGACCCGCTCCAGCATCACAAATTGCATTTAAAACAATTTCAGCATGTGTTTTCGGTACATATACAACTAACTTTATTAATTTTTCTACATATGTAGGAGCGAGAACATTCGTATTTTCTAATTGTAAAGCTTCAGCTAAAAAATCACTCACACCGTTTTCTGCAATATCAACATTTGTATGTGCTGCAAAAACAGCTATATCATGTTTAATACAAAGCTCCACAATTTTACCCGGTTCACTGTCTGTATCAATCTTTTTTAAAGGACGATAAATAATAGGGTGGTGAGCAATAATTAGGTTTGCACCAACTGAAATTGCCTCTTCTACCACCTCTTTTGTGACATCTAATGCAATTAATACCTTTGTCACTTGTTTTGATAATGTACCTATTTGAAGGCCATTTGGATCACCTTCCTCAGCTAAATGCTTAGGGAATAGTTCTTCGAATTGCTGTACTACTTGAAAACCATTTATCGATTTCATGAAAGCACCTCTTTTATCCACTCAAGTTTCTGATCAACTTCTTTCATTTTCTGAACCGATTCCTCTGTTTGTTTTGCTGACTCAAGTTGAGTTAAGATTCTTTCAAAATTATTTTTTTCATGCTCCCATTTCTTCTTAAATGCATCATTTTTGTTTTTTAATAAGTAAGGACCTATAAATAGCTCCATCTCTTTCTTTTCACTGTATGCACTATTCGGATTTGATTTAGAAGCTACTAGTATTTCATAGATTTTTCCATCCTCTTCTAATATATCTTCTTCCACAAGAGAATATCCTTCATAATCAAGCCAATTTCTAATATGATGTGCACCAATATTTGGTTGCAATACTAACGTTTCAACACCTTGAAGTTTTTCTTTGCCTTTTTCTAATATGCTAGAAATTAAAGAACCACCCATTCCAGCTATTGTTATGACATCCACTTCGTTTGGCACTAAAACCTCTAGCCCGTCTCCCATTCTCGCTTCTACGATTCCTTCTAAACCACTTTGACGGATCGTAGAACGTGCTGAATTATATGGACCCTCTGTAATTTCCCCTACAATTGCTGAGGTACATCTTTTATTTAAAACTGCATAACAAGGTAAATAAGCATGATCTGACCCAATATCAGCTAATTTCGTGCCCTCTGGTATGTAATCAAATACTCTTTTTAAACGCTTTGATAAATTTACTTCATTCATAACAAAATCACCATTTCAATTTATTTTTCATAACATCATTTTACACTATAGTAGTCAAGAAACCAAAATGACCTCTTCTTAACGAAGAGGTCATTTTATATGCTTGCTTATTTTTTCTCAGATAACCATTTAGCAACAGCATCCAATTGTGGTCCTTGAAGTAAACCAGCTGGCATTCCGCCTTCTTTACCGTTTTTAAGAATGTCTTTGATTTGATCTTCTGAGTATCTAGAACCTACTTTAGTTAAGTTTGGTCCTACTACCCCTTGTAATTGATCACCATGACAGCTAACACATGTTTGAGCATATATTTCATCTGGCTTAGTTGATGCTGTTTGCGCCGGTTTTTTATCACCGTTAGCAATCTCATCAGCCTGTTTTGCTCCTTTTAATGAAATAATTAGCATGACTGCGATTCCTAGTGCTGCAATTAGAGCAAAAGGAATTAATGGATTTCGTTTCATTATGATCCCCCTTATGTAACCCCTTAAAAAAATAAAATTAATTACTATAACATTATTATTGTATACGATTAAAAACAATAAAAAAAGTATTATATTGGATAAATTTAAAAATTGTTAAACGATTTCAAAATTATATAAACCTTCCTACTATAAAGAATTAAATTCTGTATAGCATATTTGCAAATTATATTTGTATAAACTCACCTCTTGATAAATGAAATAAGTAAGTTTTTTTAAGAAACCATTTAAAACCATCGTCACCCATTAAACTTTTACTTTGATCTTAATTATTTACACAATAATGCTTAAGCAAAAAATTTAACTTATTCTATTAAAAACGCTAATAAATAATTGCTATTACGATATAGGTAATATGTCTTCAAACCATTTATTTTATATTTAGTAGTATTGAACTAATTATAAAAATTATTAAAAAAGTAAAGAAAATGAGTATTTGCAAATTTAAAGACAATTCTGTAAAATAAAGTAAATAGGTATCCAATTGTTTAAAATGATGGAATTCGAACTAGCGTCTCCATAATAATTTATAATAACCATTTTTACTTAAATTATTCTTTGATTCATCTTTAGAATAAATTATTAAAAGATCACCCGTTTTCGCAATACTTAGTATGTAGCATAGCACTACATTTATCTATTTAGTACGGACATTCGATATATTTTGACAAAATTTTAATCATGACATATTTACTAATTAAAACGTTTTCATTTTTAATTTTTTAAATGAAAATAAAAAAGTTTACCCAATAAAGGATAAACTTTTTTAAAACATCCTATTCTAAGAAATCTTTCAGACGTTTGCTGCGGCTTGGATGACGTAATTTACGAAGAGCTTTTGCTTCAATTTGGCGAATACGCTCACGTGTAACTCCAAATACTTTACCAACTTCTTCTAAAGTACGAGTGCGTCCATCATCTAAACCAAAACGCAGGCGTAAAACATTTTCTTCACGATCTGTTAATGTATCAAGAACATCTTCTAATTGCTCTTTTAGCATTTCATAAGCTGCATGCTCAGCTGGTGAAGTTGCTTCAGAATCTTCAATGAAATCACCTAAGTGTGAATCATCTTCTTCACCAATTGGTGTTTCTAATGAAACTGGTTCTTGAGCAATTTTAAGGATTTCTCTAACTTTTTCTGGTGGTAAATCCATTTCTTCTCCAATTTCTTCAGGAGATGGCTCGCGACCTAAATCTTGAAGCAATTGACGTTGAACACGAATTAATTTGTTAATTGTTTCCACCATATGAACTGGAATACGGATCGTTCTTGCTTGGTCAGCAATTGCACGAGTAATCGCTTGACGAATCCACCAAGTAGCATATGTACTAAATTTATAACCTTTACGATAGTCAAACTTTTCAACGGCTTTAATTAATCCCATATTACCTTCTTGAATAAGGTCTAGGAACAGCATACCGCGTCCTACATAACGTTTTGCAATACTTACTACTAATCGTAAGTTCGCTTCCGCTAGGCGTCGTTTCGCTTCTTCATCGCCTTCTTCAATACGTTTCGCTAAATTGATTTCATCTTGTCCAGAAAGTAAATCAACTCGGCCAATTTCTTTAAGGTACATACGTACTGGGTCATTAATTTTTACTCCAGGAGGAACACTTAAATCATTTAAGTCAAATTCTTCTTCCTTCTCTAATTGAGTTCCTCTAGGTTCATCATCAGCGTCACCAACAATATCAATACCTTGTTCACCTAGTTGCTCATAAAATTCTTCAAGTTGATCTGAATCAATTTCAAATCCATTTAAACGATCTGCAATTTCTTCATATGTAATTACACCACGTTTTTTACCATTTTCAATTAATAATGCTTTTACTTGATCAAGTGTTACTTCTGTTTCCGTATCTTTAGAACGAGCCGATTTATCAGCCATCTGTTCCCCTCCTTCGAAAAGTTCGCGAATCATTTAACATATTTCATACTAGATCTTAGCTGTGTGATTTGTTGGAGAATCGTTGCAGCTTTTACAAAATCTCCTTCACGTTCGGCTTTTTTCAGATCTATTTCTTTTTCACGTATACGTTGTTGTTTATCATAGTTGTTTAATGCATCTAAATAATCCTTTAACTCTCGCTCTGTTAGTTCAGGTGCTATCTGTAAATTGACAATTTTTGAAACTACTTCAAGTAACCTTTTTGAAGGAAGGTAATTCATAAATTTACTTATATTAGACTCATTGCCCTCTTCATAATAAGCATAAAGATGGATTATAATCTCGGAATAATCATTATTGTAGAATAGACCCTGATATTGCTGTCTTACTTTTTCAGCCACGTCGCTGCTATTTAACATATGAGCTAAAAGTAATTGTTCCGCTCGAACATGTGCAGGAAGAAGTGTCTTAGTAGTAATATCGCGTTTGATATCAGTTTTTACTTCTGTTACATTAGATATACGATTTGCCTGATTACTATATTGTCCAAATTCCTTCTTAAGTACTTCAATCGAGATAGAAAACTCTTTAGAGAGTTGGTTTAAGTAATAATCTTGTTCGATCAGTTGACTTAGTTTAGCAATTTCTTGTAGCATTTCTTTTATATACTGAAATTTAACAGTTTCATCTAAAAGATTTTTTCCTTTTCGATGATATTGCATTTTAAAACTCATTAATGATACACTAGCTTCAATAATAGAGGTATTAAATTTTTCTGGACCAAATTTTCTTATATATTCATCAGGATCTAAGCCATCAGGCATTTGTGCAACTTTAATTGTAAATCCTTCTTTTTGAAGAACTTTAGCTGCTTTATCAGTTGCGTTAATACCAGCTTGATCTGAATCATAGCAAATAATAATTTGATCAACAGATGTTTTCAAGACTTTCGCTTGATCCTCTGTTAATGAAGTTCCCATGGTTGCAACTGCATCATGGACACCAGCTCTAAACGCAGAAATGACATCTGCAAAACCTTCCATCAGAATTGCCCGATTTTGCTTTCGCATGACATTCTTTGCTTGGTAAAATTGATATAATAATTTTCCTTTATGGAAAATTGAAGATTCAGGACTATTTAAATATTTTGGTGACCCTTCACCCATTATTCTTCCACTGAATGCAACAATTTTTCCTTGATGGTTATGAATTGGAAAAATTAATCGATTTCGAAATCGATCATAGTAATTACCATCCCGTTCACTTCGAACAACTAGACCAGCTTTCTCCATGATCGGCATTGGATAGCCACGTTTTTCTAACACCTTAGTAACAGCATCCCAAGAATCTAAAGCAACCCCAAGCTCAAAATGCTTTATTTCCTCTCTAGAAATTCCTCTGTTAAGTAGGTATTCTAATGCCTGTTTACCTTCTGTTGTGTTAACTAATAGATGATGATAGTACTTTTTGACAAACTCATGAGCTTCAAGCATAATGCCTTGTTCAGTAGCTTGTGGATTCTTGACTGTGTCAACTGTATCTGAAGGTAAAGTGATATTTGCCTTTATTGCAAGCTGATGGACAGACTCTTGAAAGTTAAGTCCTTCAAGCTGCATAATGAAAGAAATCGCATTTCCTCCAGCACCGCATCCAAAACAATGAAAAATTTGTTTTTCAGGAGACACAGAAAAAGATGGTGTGCTTTCTCCATGAAAAGGACAAAGTCCAAAATAATTTCTTCCTTGTTTTTTCAGAGGAACATACTCACTTACTACATCAACTATGTCAACTGACTGACGAACCTGTTCGACAAGTTCATCGGGAATTCTGTTTCCCATACTGACAGCTCCATATACTATTTTATTCGATAAAACTCACTGTATTCCTTCATGATTCGACAAAAATATTTCCATATATTTTAACTTAAGTTAATTCACTTTATAAAGTCATATATGAATTAATAATTATCTAAAATGAAGTGCTAAACAGTAGTTCATAAGCATTGCATTCAACTGCTGGTTCTGGTTTTCTTAAAACCCATTTATTTATCGCTTATGATTAATTTCTACACGTCTTTTGTAATTCCTTCAAAACATGTATCGATTTATGTAGTTTTATTTCCATCTTTCAATAAACTAGGAAGCACATATTCATAGTTTATTCGTAAGTATAAAAAGTTAAACCTATTATTAGTTCATTTCATACAATTTTTTATTATAATCTATTTTAATTAAGAAATCTAGCAATAAGTACTAAAGAAATTTATCTTTTACAAACGCTCCTAATTTAGCTAAATTCCTATTTAAAAAAGATGAAAACACATTAGATTACTCTAATGTGTCAGTCTAAATAGATCGATCATCATTTTTAATTTTAAAAAATTATCTAATCTGCTTATTTTGGTAATAGTAATTTAATATTACATTAGCGGATTCTTCAACTGCCTTACTTGAAACATCTACAACTTTACAGCCAATTTGTTTAACAACATTATTGAAGTGTTTTAGTTCTTCTTCAATTCTTGAAATATTAGCATAACTAGCTCCGTCGTGAAGTCCTAATGAAATTAATCTTTCTTTTCGAATATGATTTAACTTTTCTGGAGAAATCATTAGTCCAATACACTTTTCTTTTGGAACTTTAAGTAGTTGTTCTGGTGGATCAACTTCTGGAACTAAAGGCACATTGGCAACTTTAAATCCTTTATGAGCAAGATATTGTGATAAAGGAGTCTTTGATGTTCTTGATACACCGATTAAGACTATATCAGCTTTTTCAATACCTCTTGGGTCTCTTCCATCATCATATTTAACCGCAAATTCAATTGCTTCTATACGTTGGAAATAATCTTCATCTAGTTTGCGAACAACACCAGGTTCATTTCTAGGTTCAAGTTTATGAATCGTTGAAATTTTGTCGATTAATGGACCGATTAAGTCATAAACGATTACACCAGCACTTTGCGATTCTTCTAATAATTTCTTTCTCATATCAGGTTTTACTAATGTAAATACAATAATACCATTATTTTCTTTTGCTACTTGAACTATTTCAATTAATGTTGCATTATCTTCAACGTATGGTACACGTCTAATCTCGAATTTTTCATGAAATTGACTAATAGCCGCCTTTACGACATGCTCTGCTGTTTCACCAACAGAATCTGATACAACATAAACGATTGAATTGCCCATATGTTCACCTCTTAACTTTACTAAAACATATCATTGTTCATTAAGTCTACAATCGCACGAGTAAAATTTGTTTTTGTAAATCGACCAATTACCTCAAGTCCATGCTCACTTTCACGAACAACAGGGACAGCATCAATTTGTTTTTCAATTAAACTCTTAGCTACATTATAAATTGTATCATCTTTATAGCAAATTGTAATGTTTGGCATCCTTGTCATGATAATATCTACGGGTAATGTATGCAAATCTTTATTTCCTATGCTTGCACGGAGTAAATCTTTTCTGGAAAGTACTCCTGTTAAAATCGAATTTTGATCAACAACAAATAACGTTCCTACATCTTCAAGAAACATTGTAACAATTGCATCATACACTGATGAACTTCGATCTACTACAACAGGAATCGCCTGAAATTCCTTTACAGTCAATTTTTTTATTCTGTCAATGACTTGTGCACCGCTTGTTCTTCCTGTGTAATAATATCCTACTCGTGGTCTTGCCTCTAAAAAACCAGTCATTGTAAGAATAGCTAAATCCGGGCGAAGCGTAGCTCTTGTAAGTGCTAGCTTATCAGCTATATGTTCACCTGTAATTGGTCCATTATTTTTTACAATTTCAAGTATTTGAGTTTGTCGCTTTGTCAGTTCGATTTCCCTCACCCCTAACTATCCAATATGTTATACTCTCTAATAAATATTATATACTATTTTTACAATTTAAAAAAGAAAGAAGGAAATAGGTAGCCTATTTCCTTCCTTAGGTTTCTGAATTTTTATTAGTTTTCAGAAAATTATCCATATTTTTTAATTGCTCTAAAAATTTGCGGGACTTTAAATAGATTCCACTATATTCATCATAATAAGAAAATAAAATTTGTTGTAAGTTCTTCTTTGTCGCTTCACTAACCTCAATTTTCCCAAGTCGATTTACATCAAAATGATAAAATAACCTCATTAACTTAACCGATTTTTCAGTAACAGAAAAAGCATATGGATCAGTGTGTTTACAACGCTGACATAAAAACCCACCTTCTTTAACTGAAAAGGCTACAAATATATTTTCATTTGCACTGCATCTACAATTCACACATTGATCAAAAAATGGATGATATCCTAATACAGGTACCATTTTCGTCATAAATAAATAAGTCAAAACTTCAGCGTCTGCACCTTCATTCATGTGCTGAAGTAATTGAAGGACTAATTCAAATAAATACGGATTATTTTTTTTCTCTTCAACCGCTTTATCAGTAAGCTCTACAACAATCGAAGCATACGCAGTTGCAACTAAGTCACTTCTTAATTCACGAAATGAATCAATCAGTTCTCCTTGACTTAAAGTACCTAAGCCAGATCCTTTTTGAATTAAAAACGACCCATATGTAAAGAGTTGTGTAACAGAAGCAAGTCGACTATTTGTCTTCTTTGCTCCTCTTGCCACAACTCCTATCTTACCTAATTCTCTTGTTAAGAGAGTAATAATAACATTTGATTCTCCATAAGCGTTTGCCCGTAATACAATTCCTTCTACACGCTGTAACAATTAACTCACCATCCAATTGGATGAAGGTTAAGTATGTAGGGAATCAATATCAGCTATTTCTTCATCAATGTAACTTTTCTGATCCACATGTTCCTGTTCAAGCTGCTTAAACAATAAATATGTCTCAACATTTCCAGTTTTAGAAAAGACATCCCAGGTAAAATTCAACATTGAGAAACCACCTTTCAAGAATAGCTACAACTCATTGCTCATTACCTATAGCCAATTACTTTCCCTGCTTACTTATAATGTGACCTTCTCTCCCGATTTTCATGTGTATAAAATTTATTAAAATAACAAATAAAAAGCTTGCAAAACCAAGAAAAATATGTTGGGCCTTTTTGAACAAGTGGTAATATTACTGGACCCCTGATACTAAGCCCAAATTCCTTGATTTTTGCCTATTAATACTCATCCTCACGGAATCCTAAATCTCTTAATTGAGACATACGGTTACGCCAATCTTTTTGAACCTTAACCCATAACTCTAAAAATACTTTTGTATCAAGCAAGTTTTCTATATCTAAACGAGCACGCTTGCCAACCTCTTTTAACATGCTGCCTTGCTTACCGATAATGATTCCTTTTTGAGAAGACCTTTCAACGACAATTGTTGCATTCACGTAGATCGCATTTCCTTCTGGTCTTCTTTCAATTTGCTCAATAATAACAGCAATTGAATGTGGAACCTCTTCTCTAGTCAAATGCAATACTTTTTCTCTTATTAATTCTGAAATGATAAATCTTTCAGGATGATCTGTTACTTGATTTGCAGGATAATATTGCGGACCTTCTGGTAAATAAGTTTTAATAACTTTTAATAAGCGATCGACATTATTCCCTTGTAATGCTGAGATCGGAACAATTTCAGCAAATTGGTATAAATCTTTGTATTTATTGATTAAATCAAATAACTGATCAGGATGAATTGTATCAATTTTATTAATAACTAAAATAACTGGACTACGACTTCCTTGCAGCTTCTCAATAATGAATTCATCTCCACGACCAAATCCTTCATTGGCATTTACCATAAATAACGTAGCGTCAACATCCTTAATTGAGTCTTGAGCTACTTTTACCATAAAATCACCAAGTTTGTGTTTTGGTTTATGGATTCCTGGCGTATCGATAAAGACAATTTGTGCATCATCTTCTGTAAAAACGCCTTGAATTTTATTACGAGTAGTTTGAGGCTTATCACTCATTATAGCTATTTTTTGACCTATTACTCGATTTAGGAATGTACTTTTCCCTACATTTGGTCTACCTATAATTGAGACAAAACCTGATTTATAACTTTCTTTATTCATTCAAATCCTCCGATGTAAATGCTCCTGGCAATAATTCTTTTACTGATGTTTCTTGGATTGCTCCATTTAAGTTTGCTAAATATACGATTGTATCTGGACCACTAAGTTCAAATAAAACTTGACGGCATGCCCCACAAGGAGCAACAGGTCCCTCGGTATCAGCGACTACTGCTACTGCTGTAAACTCCGTAATGCCTTCTGAATAAGCTTTGAATAATGCAGTACGTTCTGCACAATTCGTTAGCCCATATGATGCATTTTCTATATTACAACCACGAATAACTTGACCATCCTTCGTAAGTAATGCTGCACCAACTTGAAATTTCGAGTATGGTACATATGCGTTTACTCTAGCTTTTATCGCTTCATTTATAAGTTGTTGTTTATCCATTTATGTAGCCTCCTATTATAAGCCCGAACACGAAAGTGGGGTCTTATTAACGTAGTATAGTAAAATACGGAAAAAATAGCAAAGCACCTATAATGATTGAAACGATTGCAGCGACTAACACCGCCCCAGCTGCTACATCCTTCGCTTTTTTTGCTAAAGGATGTTTATTAGGTGATGCTAAATCTACAACTGCTTCAATTGAAGAATTAACTAGCTCTAGCGAAATGACAATTGTAATAATAAGCAGAAGGATTAACCAATCTATTCGACTAATATGTAAATAAAACGCAAGGCCGATTGAAATAAGAGCTGCAAATAAGTGGATTTTTATATTTCTTTCATCTTTAATGACTTTAAAAATACCACTAAATGCAAAACCAAAAGAATTAAATAATGGCTCTCTTTTTTTAGAGTCTTTCAAGGCCATATTTTTCTAATATTTCCTTTTGTTTTGTAAACATCACTTTCTCATCAGCTTCATTCATATGATCATAACCAAGTAAATGTAAACATCCGTGAACTGCTAAAAAACCTAATTCACGTCGGAACGAATGACCATACTCTTCAGCCTGTCTTTTAGTAGTAGGAATCGAAATGACAATATCACCTAAAGTACGTGGTAAGTCCACTCCAATGATTTCAATTTCTCCTTCTCCTAATTCTTCCATTGGAAATGAAATAACATCAGTAGCACGGTCTTTCTCTCGATACTCTTTATTTATTTCATGAATTCTTTCATCATCTACAAATGAAACTGCTATTTCAACCTCACCCGTTACACCCTCATATTCAAGTGCGCACTCTAGTAAACCCTTTATATCAGATTGTTGTTCATTAGTCACTTCATTTGTTTCATCTATAAAATCAATTTCTAGTTGAACCATTTTCTCACCTTATCTTTCATCTGGATACTGTATTCTTGAATGGAAAGTTCCTTTTAAAGTCTCACACAATGATTTCTCAACAATGTGTAATTCTTTTAAGTTTAATTCACACATTGCAAACTGACCATCATTCAAACGATCATGCATAATGGAAGAAACTAATACCTCGATTTTTTCCATATCAGGGTCCTTTAACGAACGAACTGCTGCTTCAACACTATCAGCAATTCCTACAACTGCCGATTCCTTTGAATGAGCTTTTGGACCTGGATATCTAAAATCACTTTCTTTAACATCAGGATTCGTTTCTTTTTCCTTATAATAAAAATACTTTAATAAAGTTGTACCATGATGCTCCGCTGCAATATCAATTATATCTTTTGGCAAATTATATTTTTTTAGTATTTTTACACCATCACTTACATGCCTTAAAATGATATCTTTACTTTGAATCGGTTTAATACGATCATGAGGATTATGACCACCCATTTGATTTTCAATAAAGAATCCTGGATTATTCGTTTTACCAATATCATGATAATATGCTCCTACCCTAGCTAACAAACCATTTGCACCAATCGCTTCACAAGCACCTTCAGCTAAATTTGCAACCATTATACTATGATGGTATGTACCAGGAGCCTCTAATAATATTTTTCTTAATAAAGGATGATTTGGACTACCTAACTCAACAAGTTTAAATGAGGATACCATTCCAAACGAATCTTCTACAAAAGGTAAAATCCCCATCGTAATGACACTTGATAAAACTCCGGAAGTAAGTCCCATTAATAAATAAATCCCAATTTCCACTGATGAATATTGTCCATTTCGTATTAAAATCAAAGAAAACAGAGTAGCAATATTAACAAGCGAAATTAAAAATCCTGCATGGAGAATCATTGAACGCTTATTCTTGACCTCATTTAAAAATAAAACGGCGATTGAACTAAATAAAATATAAATTCCAGTCGAGTAATTAATTGCGCCATTTACATCTTCGTTAAACATTAAACTACCGCAAATAGAGAAAATAATAGAAGAAACCATTAAATATCGATTACCTAATAAAAACTTTATCAATAAAGTTCCAATCGCAACTGGAGCTACATATACAAGGCCAGAAAACTCAACTTTTTGAAACAAGCTTACAATTTTCAAAATTAAGATTGTAAAAATTACAATGCTATAGTATGTAACGATGTATATATTCCCTTTTTCTTTCAATGAAGCCGTTTGCTTCAATACGAAGTACGCCAATACTCCAATTAATAGAATTAATCCAATATACGGTTGAATCGACTGTTTGTTTTTTATTAAGCCAACTAATTTTAATTGATCATATTTTTCCTTTGTAATTGTCTCTCCAGCTTTTACTAAGACTTGTCCTTGTAAAATATAAACACTATCTACACTTTCACTTTCTAGACGTTTTCTCTCTTTTGTCTCCTCTGCATCAAAAAAGTAGTTTGGCACAATCGCAAATTCACCAATTGAGATCATCGCATCCTTTAGTGAGGGATTAACGCTTACATATGATAATTCGTTTCGTAGCTTCCCACGAGATTCTTCGATTTGGTTCGTCGTGATTTCCTCAGACATTACATTGTTAATCGCCGTATTTAACGAAGCTTTCGTAATATTTAACTGTTCTTCTGACGATCTAACTAAAGTGCTAAATACACTATCTTCTAAGTTTTTACGAATATCGTCAGGCAGTTTTTTCTTAACATCACTTGTTTCTTTATCAATTAATGCTTGTCCTGTCGGATTATCACTTTTTGCATTTTCATTTTTCACTTCTGTAACAATATCAAAAATTGAATTTACTATGTCGATCCGTTTTTGTGTATAACTTTCCTCATATTTATATACATCCTCAACTCTTGCTGCAGCCTCAAGTCGCTTTTTAGCCGTAGCTCCTTTGTCCTCAATCGTGATAGGTGAATAAATATTATCATCAGCAATTGATAATAGCTGAATGTCGTATTTTACCGGTCTAACATGACTAACTAAAAGAAGAAAACTTAATAAGCTGAATGCAACAGTACATAGTAAAATGACAAGAGTTTGATTCTTAAAACGCTGAATTAAAGCTTGCAAACTATTCATTGTTTCCCCTTTCTAGAAATGCACCTCATCATAAAAATACGAAATGACCCTATCAATGTAGGGTCACTACGAATCATTCTTTTGCTAAATCATAAGCTTGAATAATCTTTTGTACTAGTGGGTGACGAACTACGTCAGTTTGTTCCAAGATTGTCATACCAATACCCTCAACACCTTTAAGTGTATTTTGAGCTGATATTAAACCAGACTTTACTCCTTTAGGTAAATCAACCTGTGAAGGGTCTCCTGTTATAACCATTTTAGAGCCAAATCCTAAACGGGTCAAAAACATCTTCATTTGAGCCATTGTCGTATTTTGAGCTTCATCCAAAATGACAAAGGCATCTTCTAACGTACGTCCCCTCATGTAAGCCAAAGGAGCAATTTCGATTGTTCCTCTTTCAATTAAACGTACAGTATGCTCTTGTCCTAAAACATCGTGCAAGGCATCATACAATGGTCTTAAATATGGGTCAACCTTTTCCTTCAAATCTCCTGGTAAAAATCCTAAACTTTCTCCAGCTTCCACAGCAGGTCTTGTTAAAATAATTTTACTTACTTTATTATTTTTTAGTGCTTGAACAGCCATGACAACTGCAAGATATGTTTTACCTGTACCAGCAGGTCCAATTCCAAATACTAAATCATTTGATTGAATTGCACGAAGATAATGTCTTTGTCCAAAAGTTTTAACTCGAATTGGTTTACCTTTTGAATTCTTAATAATTTCTTCGTCATACAACCTAGCAAATGATGACAGCCTTCCTTCTTTAGCCATTTGAATTGAGTATGTAACATCCCTCGATGTAATACTCACTCCATTTCGAATAACCTCTAAAAGAGCTTGAATGATTTGCTCAACAGTTTTCACATCTTCATTCGTACCTGAAACTTGTACAGATTGACCACGTGACACAATCTTAACATCAAGCAAATTTTCAATTATTTCTAGATGCTTATCGTTTGTACCAAATAAGGCAATTGCTTCGTTTGGATCCTCTAGTTGTTGATTAATCGTTAGTAGTTGTTCTGGCATTACTCAGTCCCCTTGAACAATAGTTTTCGTTTTTGTGATATCTTCTAAAACTTTATAATACATTCTTAAATTAACTTTACCATTGTCTATTGACTCGTGCAAAACTTTTTCTTGTAAAATTTTGGCATCCGGACTTAACTTTTTCATTAATTCCTTCTTACCAATTTGTTTTCCAAGTTGAGCAGCCTGCACTTTAGAGTATGTTCTTACATATTTTTCACTTTCCAGAGTAGTCTTTTTACTGAAAAAAATCGGCAATTTCCATTTTAAAAATTTAAATTGATACGAACTATTTTCATCTTCAAAAGACTTATATTTATTCTTATCAAAACCCCAAAATTTTATTTTATTTTCCTTAGTTCCAATATAATAACTAGTTTTTCTCTCTCCTGTAAGCACCGTAAACGGAGTATCTAAAGGAACACTAATAATTTCCTCTCTCCAAACTTCCCCCATGATTTTGCCCACTGCGGGAACTAAAATAGGATGTTCTTCTGTTCCGATTATTCCAGATACTAATATTTGACCTTTTTTCACAAAGTCATTCTTTACGACAAGAGGTTTCCCTTTTTCAACAAACATACTTGAAATGACAGCTTCTTCACTTGCAATAATATGACGTGGACTTAACGCCTTCTCAGGCTTAGGTATATGCTTTTCAACTACCTCAAAATGAAAGGTAGTCCCATTTAATTGTACACCAATCCAGGTTAATGTTGGATTATCATCTTGGAGCTTTTTCTGGATTGTTTGCATTCTAGGTAAAGTAAATTGAGATGCTCCAGTTTTAACACCCATCGCAGTTAAATCTTTCCGGAGTTTATATTCCACTTCAGGTGAAGCACCCTTTATATCTATTCGCCAAACCATATTTGAAAGTAAAAATAATACAACTAAAAAGCCAACAACCCCTACAACAAATCCAAAATACTTCCATGCTCGTTTAACTTCAAAAGGCAGCCCTTTCCTGCCAATAAAATAAACCTTATACTCTTTTTTGCGAGGAATATTCTTGATCCTTTTATAATCTTTCAACTCAATTGTAAACGTGATTGAATTTGTTCCACTTTTCTTCACATCACGAAGTGGAATCCCCTTTCGCATACATTCATTTAAAAAACGTTCTGGTCCAAGCCCAATCACTTTTACTTGAACCATCCCCGTAAGTTTTGAAGTCCATTGGTTTTTCATCCTAATCCCCCATGTTCATTAGACTGATCATGGTGTAAGTTCTAGATGTTATTCATTAATAAAATACACATGCTCAATTTCGCCTTCCAACAAAATCTCCTCAGGTAACATCGTCTTCAAAATAAAATCTTTCCCCTTAATCAACAACTGCCCTTGCTTCATTAACAAACGCAATTCATTGTCCGAATACACAAGTAAGCCTCTATGGTTTTCAATATAAATATGTAGTTGACCTAACATCGTAATACGTGGTAATTCCAATAGTACATCTGGTGGTAAGTCCATCTTACTTGACATCCATGTTTTTAAATTATGCGCTAATCTTTTCAAGATAGACTCCTCCCCCTTTCATATCATATTTATGATGAATTTTGAGAAGGTATGATATAAAAAGAAAAAGGTAAAGGAAATTTAAGATGAATAGTTGGATTTTTTATATGTATGGGTTATTGATTTTAGATGATGGAGAGGAAGCTAGGTTTTATGGGTACTGGCGTCTGTGTGTACGGAAGATCAACCACAGAATTTAGGTATCGAATGTCTCTAAAATGAGCCCACTTATAATTGATTTTCAGTTATGGCACATAGTAAAAAACCGAGAACAAATAACTATTCTCGGTTTAAATTTATTTACGTTTTTACATTCTTCTTTGGATTGTAACATCTTGATAAACATCTTGTTTTCCTTGTGAAGTAGCAACCCACCAAAGTACCCCTTGTGTGAGAAAGAAAAGACTCCACATTACTACAAGACCAATTGAAGTTAGATCACTTTTCCCATCACCGTATATCCCTTTGACTGTAACATAAGTGATGAGTACACTTACGATCAAAACTATCAACTTAATAAATATCGGCCTTTTAGCCATAGTTGTTTCCATTTGTGGTGAATGATTTGTTTCTGTTTTGACTAGTTTTTTATTTAATCTAGCATAGTCATGAACCCCTTGCTTAATCTCATCTTGAAGTCGTTCTTCATCACCAATTGCCATCTCTCTTGTAATATAGATTAATGTAAATGCAAATGGTACGACAATTATTAACCAACCTAAAGCAAATGCTATTCCACCAAGATCATTGTGTAAATCCCCGAACGGTGTCATTATTCATCTCTCCCTTACCAGTAGATGTTAAACAAATGCATTGTTTATCTGAATTCATCATACCGAATAATTTTAATTTTATATGTGATATAAATCACACACTTAGTTAAATATTGACTAAAATATTAATAATTTTTTCATTGACTCTTTAGATGGGATTTTTCTCTAAATTGGAATTATGCAGATTTTAAAAAGAAGGAAGAAATATACAACCAAACTGGATATGGGAGCTTAATTAAAAGATAAAGTTTACACCTTGACTAAAGAAGGTGAAGCTGTGGGATTGTGGATAAAGAACTAATTAGCGGTTTTATAAGAAATTAGGTTATTTTTTTAGTGAACCGTATTGTTTTCGTGAAAATTTAAGCAGATTTATGTGATTTAATGGACTGAAGCATCATTTTGAAGAAGTTAATTGCAGTTTTTGAATTTTTATTTGCACTTTCGATGATTTTAATTGCTGTTTCGGAAATTTTATTTGCACTTTCGAAGATTTTAATTGCAGTTAGTGAAATTTATTTGCACTTTTGAACATTTTAATTGTACTTCCGAAGTACTGCAGTACTCAAAAAAAATAAACGTCTAAAAATAGACGTTTATTTTAACAGACTTGCTACAGCTTTATTCACAGAAGAGCCATCAGCTTGTCCTTTTACTTTAGGCATAACTGCACTCATTACTTTCCCCATGTCAGCTTTTGATGTAGCACCGACTTCTGAAATTGTAACACGTACAATTTCAAGAAGTTCCTCTTCAGATAATTGTTGAGGCAAGTATTCTTTTAGAATCAGTAACTCTTGCTTTAATTTATCCACAAGGTCTTGACGACCAGCTTTTTCGAATTCCAGGAGGGAGTCTTTACGTTGTTTCACTTCACGAGTTAAAATTGTTAACTCTTGATCAGCTGACAATGTCACATTATTCCCTAAGCTAATTACTTCATTTTGTAATGACGCTTTCACCATTCGAATAACTGCTAACTTGTCTTTGTTTTTTTCCTTCATCGCTTGTTTCATATCTGAATTCAAACGTTCGAGAAGACTCATAGTAACACCCTCTCTTAGAATTTACGTTTTCTCGCTGCCTCTGATTTTTTCTTACGTTTTACACTTGGCTTTTCATAAAATTCGCGTTTTCTTGCTTCTTGTAGCGTACCAGTTTTAGAAACTGAACGTTTAAAACGACGAAGAGCATCTTCTAAAGATTCGTTTTTACGAACGACTGTTTTAGACATCTTACTTTTCCCTCCCTCCAAGCTACCACTTACAATCAATAAAACACTGTAAAAAAGAAACACTTTTCCACATGTCTTTTACGATTATAATACATAAACTATTGATAGGTCAACAGGTAAATGTCAAGTTTGAAACTTAACACCCTTTGCCATTAAAAGGAATCAATAGCCTTCTGTTGCTACGTTTCCTTGGACAATTGTGATTCCATTACTTGTGCCTATTCGAGTTGCTCCGGCTTTAACCATTTCATTTACACTTGCTAGATCACGTACGCCGCCAGATGCTTTAACCCCAATATCAGGTCCAACTGTTTTTCTCATTAATGCTACATCCTCTACAGTTGCACCACCAGTTGAAAATCCTGTAGATGTTTTAACGAAATCTGCTCCAGCTTTTACAGAAAGCTTAGAAGCCATTTCTTTTTCTTCATTCGTTAAAAGACTTGTTTCAATAATTACTTTTACTAATGCTTTACCTTTTGCTGCATTAACAACTGCTGCTATATCTTGTTCAACAGTGTCATAATCCTGATCTTTTAAAGCTCCGATATTAATCACCATATCGACTTCTCCGGCTCCATTTTCAATTGCATTCTTCGTTTCAAACGCTTTTGTTTCTTTTGTATTGGCACCTAAAGGAAACCCAATTACAGTACAAACTAAAACTTCAGAGCCCTTTAACAAATTTGCACAATGACTGACCCAAGTTGGATTCACACAAACCGAAGCAAAATTATGTTCTTTTGCTTCTTGACATAATTTTTCAATTTGAGATTTAGTTGTTTCAGGTTTTAAAACTGTATGATCAATCAATTTATTGATATTAGTTGTCATTTTGTAGTGCTCCTAACTAATGTTTTTTTCAAAAATACTCTTTTAAAGACACTGAAATATCAGCATTGATTATTATTTGTTTTTTCATTTTAATTATGTGAAACCTGAGCTTAAAATTTAAAAAACTCAGCCAAAAAAATTCAAAGCATCAAATTTATATAGATGCATTTGAATTTTTTTCAACTGTTTTATGAATATCTTTTACTTTAAGCATCATAAAGAATGAAATTGTAATAAAGAAACAACCATACAAGAACATGAACTTGTATCCAATAAAATCCATAATTGCACCTAATAATGGTGGTGATATAATATTAGCAATTGATGAAAACAAATAATATAAACCTGTATATGTTCCAATAAATCCAATAGGTGCCATCTCGGCTAAGAAAGGATAAGAATTAATATTTACTAATGCCCATAAACATCCCATAATCAAAAAGACTATTCGGATGAATAATAAATCCTTTAAGAAAAATAAAACAACAAAACCAATGATAATTCCAAATATACCGATTAATATGCTTCGTTTCTTACCAATTTTTGTTCCTATAAACCCGGCAGGAATGGCAAAGATTAAAAATGCTAATGATATGAAAGCAAATGAAAACGCCGCTGCACTAACTTTTACTCCTAAATAAACTTCCCCATAACGTGTAAAAAAAGTTTCAATTCCATTAAATCCCGTGAACCAACTCAGAATTGCTAATAATAGAAATAATGCACTTTTATTTTGAATTGCTGAACGAAAACCTTCTCTTAATTTTACCTTTTCTTCAGCCTGTTCATAATATAGGACATCTCTTTTTTCTCTAATAAAGAAAAAAAGAATTAGAAAGCTAAATAACATTAAAAATCCTGCCAAGTAAAAAGGAAATCCTTTATTTAGATCCCACAAAATTGAACCTACAAAGAACGCAATTAAAGCACCAATTCCACCCATAAAATTAATGACACTATTCGCCTTGCTTCTTTGTTCAACTCTTGTTAAATCAGGCATAAGTGCTATTACCGGAGAACGAAAAATACTCATACTTAAATTCATAAACACAATAAAAAAGATCAACATAAAAAGTGTTTTATGCACTGGAATTAAAAAGGTAAATAGTGCTGCAAGTGGCATACCGACCATTAAAAATGGCATTCTTCTACCAAATCGTGTATCTAAACGATCACTATACATTCCTACGGCAGGTTGTAAAAATAGTGCAAAATAATTATCAAACGTCATAATAAATCCGATTAAAGCAGATGACTTTAAATAATCGCTTAAAAGTTTTGGCATAAAAGCATTATAGACCGACCAAGTAAGACTGATTGCAAAAAATCCAAATCCTAAAAGCATAATTTTTTTGTAATTTAGTTTAGGCATTCGAATTTCTCTCTTCTGATCTGTCTATAAACATTTTCTAAATGAGTTTGATCTAATGACACAATCATCCCCCCCTTATTCTCAGTATAGTAAGCACACCAATCAAATATTTACCCTTTTTTCAATTTTTATAAAATATTAATTTATTAGGAAAAGTTCATAAAATAGAGGTTGTTTCATAATAAAAGAAGCTTTAAACCGACAAAAAAACCTAGTGTAAACACTAGGCATTTTCTTTCATTATTTTAATAATATAAAACGTACAACCGGCAATAATGCAGCAACAACTACCATTTAAAAATGATAAAAAGTAAATCATTTTTCCTCCAAGATACCTTTTTCCCTTGTAGTTTACATTCTTTCTTCTAAGGCTTTCGCGGTATTACTTGTTACTACTTCCTTCTCATCCTTTAATGTACCAAAAATCCCATCAAAAATAGGTGTCGATACACCATACCAAAAGTTTTCATTTTTGAAATGATGCAGGATATGTAGCTTTTTAATCTGTCGTCCTACTTTCGTTATAGGTTTAATTGGCCTGTGAGCTACATAATGTTTCCATTCGTACACGAGTAACATAAAAACTAAACCTGAACCAAATGCGATTGTTTGAATTAGATCTTTCGATATCAAAAAATAAATTATACAAAGTGATCCTAAATTCGGAATGCTATACCATATCGGTAAAAATAACAATTTCAAATCATCTGGATACGTATGATGATCGTAATGAATTCTTTTCATAAATTTAAGTAATAGTTTATTTTTTGGTGCCTTTATGTGAAAAATGAAACGATGTGTTACGTACTCACTAAACATAAAAAAGATTAATCCTATAATAAAAATTAAGACAGTAAGCCACGAAAAATGAAATCCTATACTATAAATAATTCCAACTAAAAAAAGTACCCCCATTACAATAATATCGAAATGAAGAAAAAAGTCTCGATATAGTCCCTTCATAAAATCCCCCCTCATCTATACCTAAATTATCTTAATATCAAATTTATATTTCAATATTATTTATGTAATTCCTTTTTAAGTTCTATTTGAGCTGATTATTAATTTTGAATAAAGCACTGGTCGGTGAGGATAATAAAAACGATAACCAAAAATACGTAAAAGGGAGATTTATATGGAAAAAAGGAGATATTATGTGTCCGTTCAAGCAAAAACAATTGTTCCAAATCAGGGGGACGCACCTTATGAGTTGGAAATCGATGCTACAATCGATGAAAAACATAGACTCGAAAGAATTTTCCATCAGATTGACAGTTATGATGAAGCAGCAGGTATTCAAACTGCTTTCATCATTCCAATCACAAATTGGAGCCAAGAAAACAATGATGGATATGACTATTTTTTAAAACAAGCCTATGCAATGATTTATGAATTAGGTACTGAAGAAACTCGTGCTCATATAAGCCAAATGAAAATATTAAAATAAAAAGAAAGCTCACTGAGCTTTCTTTTTACATGTTGTTGAAAAACAACCTTGTCAATTAAATTACCAAATTTTCGTAAAAGGGGTAGAGTGATGTTGATTTCCACTACAGGATGCTCGCTTTCCATGGGGCGAGATTCTTTAGCCTCCTCGGCAAGCCTGCGGGGTCTCAGCCTTCCCGCTTATCCCATAGGAGTCGAGCACCCTTTCGTTCCAATCAACTTATTCATCAAAAAAAGTCTGCCATAAATCCTAATCAAATAGCCTTTACTTAGAGTAATCTAACAGTTGTTTATAGATAGTTTGTAGGTCAATTGAAAGCAACATTAATTAAACTAAATTAATCAATTGAATTTGTAAAAATTAGCTCATAATTTTTTATCTTCTGAAAAAAACTAATTCTAGTGTTATTGGCATAATAAATTGTTTAAACATATTAACATTTAAAACCATTAAAAGATTATCCAAAAAATGATAATTTCATCATTATAAATGTTCATTTTATATCCGTTTTCCCTATTTACCATTTTATATTTCAACATCCTGTAAAAAGATAACATAATGAGCTTTCTTTTTATTTTAAACATCAATTACTATTGTATTTGCAATTAAATCATGTAGTGTTCTTCGTTCAGAAGAAAAAATGAAAAACGGATCAATAAATGCAACACAACCTACTAATAATGAAAAGTATGGTATTTTTATGTATCCTAAAATGAAAAAAATTTCTCTAATAATCATCGTCTTTAAATTTACTTCTTGATCATCAATCTTAACGACTGCAATATTTAACCAGCGCTTTCCAATTGTTTGACCTTTCCAAACAAATGTAGGGATCAGTATAAAAACTATAATGATACTAATAATGGATAGTATGGAAGATCCAATATCAAATTTGTCTACTCTATTAGGATTAAAAAATGCTGAAAACTTTGTCATTCCAGTAATTATCGAAATGACAAAAATAAAAAGAAAAGTTATAAATCCATCAACCAATATTGCTAACAACCTACTTGATCTACTTGCTAATTTAGTATGCGATTCCAATAAAATCTCCACCTTTAGTTTCTAAGATGTTCTTAACGACAGTTTAAATTATACAGAATTTTTAATCGGAAAAATATAAAAGCCTAATAGAAAGTACCTATCAGGCTAATAAAAAATCGATTAAGCTTTTATATGTAGATTCAATTATACACCTGGAGCATCGACTAGTGTCCAAGTAACAACAGCTTCATGATTTCCTATTGTTGCAGAACCACCAGGAATTTGTAATGTTACATTATTATTTACTGCACCATCATTAACATCAGGATTTGGGCCTAACCATCTTGTTAACCAAGTACCAAGTCCCGTACCAGGTTCAGCTGTAACAACTGAAGATTCAGTTAATCCATCTGTATTTAGTGTAATCGTTTGAGCAGGCGTTGGGGGTGTTCCACTACCTGGTGTTACAACTGAACCATTTTTAAAAGTAAGAATCGCTCCAGGTAGTGTTTCAGTTGTACCGTTTGTAAACTTACTAGCTTTTGCTGTCACTTTCCACCCTGCACCAGTACCTCGGCGATCAGAAACTTGAATAAAAGGCTTTTTAGATGTAGAAGAATAAACCTGTTCACTTGTTGAAACTTCTTTCGAACCAAATTGAACTGAAGAAACAAAGTCCAAAGTTAACGGACCTGTTTCACCTGTAGGTGGATCTGTTGGATCAGTAGGACCAATTGGCTCTAATGGTGTTGATGGGTCGGTTGGATCTACTGGTGTTACAGGACCAGACCCTTCTGTAAAATTAATAGCTGCTTTTGAATTTGCTTGAGACGTAACAGCTGCAAAAGATGTATTTGCCGCTCCTACAAGTGTTGAAAAACTTACTACGCCAATTGCTACAATTTTTGAAACTTTCATTTAATCAAACCCCTTACAAAAATTTTTCATATAAAGATGCTTTCAAAAAAGGACTTAACATCTCTAGAAGTTACACCCAATTATAGTAAACGAAAATACAATTGTCTGTGAATAATTTGTGAAAACATTCACTAAAATTTTACTATTAATTTTACAAATCCCCTAGATATTAGAAATTTAATAGATTAAAAAATATATATTTCGTGAACTTTTTCACGTAATTGTATAAATTTTAATTCAAAATCTCCTATTCCCCGATTTAAATTCACTGCAAAAAAAGAAGCTTACTTAAATACAAGTAAACTTCCAAGTTAAAATTCCAATGAAAAATTACTAAAATTTTGAATTAGGAAAAATAAAACTATTTCTCCTAACCCCAAAGTACTTGTACGATCTTTCTCTACTTACTTTTAAGTGTTATTTCCCATTCTATACCTGTATCAATTCCGTACTCATCAGTAAATGAGCCTTGATTTACAGCAACTGCCATTTGATCTAGACTGTTTGCATATAAGATCGGTTCTCCAATTGCTACATCGGCAAATGATTTTCCATATTTTACTGCTTCTTTGTATACTTTTCTTCCTTGGTGTGTAATTAATACTTCGACAAAGTCTCCATGAGAAACACCTTGTTTGAGAAATTCTGATCGATCAATATTCGTCCAAATACTACCATAACGAACATCAAGTATATCAATTGTTCCTGTTATCGAATTGTTTTCACTATGACATTCTTTAATTGGTAATTTTATGTAAGAATTTGAATCAACTTCTGGACCAATATTTTCGAAGTCGATTATTCCAGAAGCTAATCTTGCACCTGTAAAAGCAAATATATCTCTCCCATGGAAAGTATAGGATTCACTTGAATTTGGTAGTCTATTAATTTCTTCGTCAATAACTCTTAATTGGTCGATTCCATATATTTTGCCTACATGTGTTAACGTTCCGTTATCAGGTGTTATAATGAAGTGATTCGTATTTGTGCGAGCCACTATACTTCTACGATCTGAACCTACCCCTGGGTCTACAACTGAAACAAATACTGTTCCAACTGGCCAGTAATTCATTGTTTGTACAAGTCGGTAAGAAGCTTCCCAAATATTGTATTGAGGTATATCATGGGTCAAGTCGTAAATCTTAATATCTTGATTTACACTACAAGAAACACCATACATAGCGCTAACTGCTCCATCTAGTAATCCAAAATCTGACTGAAACACTAATGCATTTCCCATCTAAGCACCCCTAATTGTTCGAATATTTAAAATTAAATATAAATTCAATCTATTATTTAGTCAATGATATTATTCGTATTTTATTGAATGAATTTAATTATAGCTTTGCTTTTCTCAATTATTACGTTGGAATTGTATAGTTTTGGTAAATTCTAATTCTTTTAACCTTAATGTCGGTTTCGACGTTGTCCTTAAACTTCAAATAAAAAAGATATAGTTGTTAGATACTATATCTATTAATAACATTAGCACTTAAAAGTATATAGTTATGAAATGTTGGCACGTAATTATTTTATTATTTCCTTTAGTGTCCCCTAGGTTTGTGTAATAATGTATCCTAAATTAAAAAACTTAGATCAATTCGGGGACTTTTTCGTCTAAGTGGACAGGTGTTAATTTAAAATTTAACTAAACACTAGACACTTCTATATTAATAGAAATCTTCCTATTAAATGTTTGAGTGGACGAACTTAAAGAAAAGATCATAAGTAGTTCTAAAGGAGTTATTTTTTTATGAACATTTTACGTATACCCCACTCCATCTTTAATTACAAGCCAATAACAACTAAAGTACTTAAAAAAAATAGTTACACATAGGAAAATAGCACCCACTATTTTATCCGATGGAATTTACCTATACTTTAGTAACGCTCCAATTAACTTTAAAAAGGGAATTTAGTCCTCTATCACGAATAGTTATTAGGTGGCGAAATATAGGGAGGCTAACGATTGTACACCTTTATTGAATTACTATGTCTTATAGGAATCCTATTTTTTATTATTAAGGGGATTAACTCTTTCTTTAAAATGAACGGAAAGTCTATAAAGAATTTTATTATTACTGGGGCCCTATTTGTTTTATTTATTTTTACCTCTTTTACAGATCCTTCAAATGAAGCAGAACAAATAGAAGCAACAGAAAAAGACACAACAACTAAGCCATCCAAAATAATTTATAAAATTGAAGACTCTAAGCTAGAAACTGGTCAAAAAGAAAAAACAAAATTATCTAAACCTAAAAACAGCGATAACTTAATTAAATCCTGTAAGAATAGAGTAGGATGTAAATCCAAATCTGATAAAGTACCTATCCAAGAACCAAAAAAAGTGAAAATAGAAAAAGGAACATATAGGATTGTTTTTATGATATACGGGTTAATGTGATAGATTTTTTCCGTTTTCCTTTTTTTAGTAGTAGTTGTCTTATTTTGAGGTTGTATCCGTGATTTAATATGTAAATGGGGGCTATATGGAGGTTGTTTTACCTCTCATATAGCCCCCAACTTTATATCGATTCATTTAAAAAAGTGAATTATTTTGGAGTGAAAAGTTGAATTAATTCTGCGCAACTAATTTTCCTTAGTAGATCGAAACTTGCCCAACTACAAACACGATCCTCCCAAGCTACTAAGCAATGATTATCTTTAGTTTCCATAACCGTTCCCACAGCACCATCTAAGCTAAACATAACATAGTTGCCTATCGAGAACATTTTCGATCACCCCAATCTAAATATAATTCCGTGCCCACCTTTCGGATATTCCCATTTAATATTTTGATGAGGACAGCCTATTCTACAACTTCCACATTCATGACATCCCTCATATCCAACATGCATTCGAATATTTTCCCATTTATAAACTTCTGCTGGACAAAAGATCGTACAGATTTTATCGGGACATTTTGTCATACAAATATCGGAATCTAGTACAGTTAAGTGCGATTTTGTATCAGCATTAAAACGAACGAGATACTGCTTTTCTTCGATTGTACTTTCTTTTTTTGTCTCACTCATTTATTTCATCACCTTCCATGCTTTGTATACATCTTTCGCAAGCTTAAGTTTAGCTTTTGCTCCTCCAATATTACTCATGATATTCTTTTGTTTTTCCCATTTAGATTTACCATCTACTGTAAACATTTGGCTGGCAGATTTATTTAATAGCGGAATATATTGCTCGAAATATTGAGGGAATTTTTCAAAATGATGTGTTGCATCTTTATATTTTTTCAAATCCTGTCCTACGAAGCTATTTAGTAATTTATCAGCGTACGGTTTTAAAGCAACATCAGAGTAGTTATCAATCGCTTTTGCTTCGATAATGGTTTCTGCTGCTAATCTTCCAGATGTCATTGCCATATTTGAACCTTCACGATGAATTGCGTTTACTAATTGTGCTGCATCACCAATTACTAATACTCCATTTCCTACTAATTTAGGAATCGATTTGTACCCACCTTCAGGAATTAAATGAGCAAGGTATTCTTGTGGTTCGCTTCCTTGAATATACGGTCTAATCATCGGATGATTCTTAACGTATTCAAGTAAATCATAAGGTTTCAATTTGTTTTCAATCATTCCTGATAATAATGTACCGACCCCAATACTAAGAGAATCATTATTGGTATATAAAAATCCTGTGCCAACTATGCCTTTTGTCGCATCTCCAAATAGCTCGATTGCTACCCCTTGGTTACCTTCAAGACCAAATCGATCTTGAATTATTTTACTATCTAGCTTTAATATTTCCATTGTAGCTAAAGCGACTTCATCTGGTCTCCATTCTTTATGGAAACCTAAAGATTTTCCTAAAAGTGAATTTACGCCATCAGCAAGTACTACCACATCGGCATATAAATCACCATCAGGTCGATCTGTTCTTACCCCTACAACCATATCGTTTTCAACAATACACTCCAGAACAACCGTTTCATTGATTAATAATGCACCTTGTTCTACTGCTTTTTGAGCAAACCATTGATCAAACTTTGAGCGAAGAACCGTAAAATTATTATAAGGTTCTTCAGCAAATTCAAGACCTTTATAGCCAAAGGTTGTAGCGGATTGTTTATCAAGCATCATAACTCGCTGCTCTACAATCACACGCTCAATTGGTGCATCCTTCCAAAATTCAGGAATAACGTCCTCCATCATTTTTCGATACAATACACCACCCATAACATTTTTCGAACCTGGATACTCTCCTCTTTCAATAAGGACAACATTAACACCATTTTTTGCGAGCTCGTATGCACATGAAATTCCTGCTGGGCCTGCTCCAACGACAATTACATCAAATTTTTCCGGCATGATCGTGATTTTCCTCCTTTAAAGAAAAACTTTCTTGAAATTGGTTAATCAGCATTGGAACAATTTCAAATGCGTCTCCTACGATGCCGTAATGACAAGATTGAAAAATTGCCGCATTCGGATCTTTATTTATCGCAATAATGAGACCTGAATTTTGCATCCCAACAATATGTTGTATTGCGCCAGATATCCCAATTGCAAAATAAATTTTTGGTGTAACCGTCACGCCAGTCTGACCTACTTGATGATGATGTTCAACCCAACCTGCTTCAACTACATCACGACTTGCTCCAACAGCCGCTCCAATCGATTCAGCAAACAGATGAATCAACTGAAATCCGTCTTTACTACCTAATCCTTTGCCACCAGCTACGATAATATCGGCTTCATCAATGCGAACCTTCTTAGTTGTTGCACGTACAATCTCTAATACTTTTGTACGAATATCTTCTTCTTTTAAGTCAATTTCCTCTTCAATCACTACTCCTTCAGCACCAGGAACCGGAGCGAGCGCTTTCATTACTTTTGGACGAACGGTAGCCATTTGAGGTCTATATTTCTTACAAAGAATAGTTGCCATTATATTTCCACCAAATGCAGGACGACTAGCTAATAATAGTCCTGTATCTTCTTCAACATCTAATACTGTTGTATCAGCTGTTAAACCCGTAGGTAAGTCTGTTGCAACTGCACTTGCTAAATCCTTCCCTTTAGAAGTTGCGCCATATAGTAAGATTTCGGGCTTATATTTGTTACAGCATTCAAGTACTGCTTTCATGTAAGATTCAGTACGATAATCCTTAAAAATTGGGTCATCATATACATAAACGATGTCAGCACCGTATTCAAATAACGTAGAGGCTAATGATTTCACATTATCACCAATTAATAATCCTGCTAGTTCGCAACCACGTTTTTCAGCTAATTCTTTACCAGCTCCAAGCAATTCAAGTGACACGGGTGCAATGACTTTATCGTTTTCTTCAATAAACACCCAAATACCTTTGTACTCTGAGAAATCCATTTATACCCCTCCTTTCACTTCAAATAACTCTTTCTTCTCATTTAAAATCTTCATCAGTTCATTTACTTTTTCTAATGAAGTTCCTTCAAAAACCGTTCCACCTTTAGCCTTTGGTGGAGCCCATACTTTTGATACAATTGTTGGTGAACCTTTTAAACCTAATTGTTTAATATCAATATCTTCTAAATCCTTCACGGCCCAAATGGTCGGGTTATACCTTGCAGCTTTTATCATATTTGTAAGTGATGAATAAGGAACTTCATTGATTTCCTTCTCAACTGCAAATAAACAAGGTAAACTCGTTTTAATTACTTCATGTCCATCTTCTATTTTCCGATGAACAATTGCATACCCTTCATCTTTATTAATTTCTTGAACCTTCTTAACTGATGTTAACGGCGGTATATCTAAACGACGTGCAATACCTGGTCCAACTTGTCCAGTATCACCGTCAATTGTCATCTTTCCACAAATGATTAAATCAATCGCTTGAATTTGTCCTATTTTCTCAATCGCTTTTGTCAAAGCATAACTTGTCGCTAAAGTATCTGCCCCAGCAAATGCACGGTCCGAAATCATATACCCTTCATCTGCACCGATTTCAATACATTTTCTTATAGCTTTAACAGCCGGTGGTGGCCCCATCGTAATAACCGAAACTGTTCCACCGTATTTATTCTTAATTCGAACAGCTTCCTCTACAGCATGAGCATCATACGGATTTAATATTGCTGGAGCACTCGCACGGTCCATCGTATTCGTTTTAGGATTCATCTTAATGATCTTTGTATCAGGCACCTGTTTTATACAAACCACAATATGTAACACTTTTTCACTCTCCCTTTTTCTTCCCGTCTCCCATAGTTAGTAAATGTACATGTTGTTCAAATATATTATTTTTATTGAAAAAATATGATAGAAAGCAACGAAAAAATGAGAAACGAAAAAAAGAGACATTTACAACATAGTAGTTGAAAATCTCTCTTCAGTCTGGTACTCAAATATTTTGTATTTTTATTTTTCATTACCAACTAAAAGTTGGATTGTTATGCCTGATGGGTCCTTTGTAAATGTTACGCCATTATCTACAAAAACAGAAGCGCCCATATTCTTTAAACGATTGACTACCACCGATTTTTCTTCTTCACTTGGATATAACAACGTAAAATTCTTTAATCCTGCACTGCTATCAGAAGATGCAACTCCTCCTGCGCTATGCCAAGTATTTAAACCGATGTGATGATGATAACGTCCAGTTGAAATAAATAAAGCTTGGCTTCCATATTTCGTTACAACATCAAATCCAAGTCCTTCACAATAAAACTTCTCTGTGCTATTTAAATCAGAAACTTGTAAATGGATATGCCCCATAATTGTGCCTTTTGGTAGTCCAGTAAAAGCTTCATTCTCAGCAAGTGCTAAAAGACCCTCTACATCTAATCGTTTACTATCCATAACAACATACTCATTATGCCATTGCCAATTCTCCGATGGACGATCTGCATAAATTTCAATTCCATTCATATCTGGATCCGCTAAATAAATTGCTTCACTCACTAAATGATCCGAACCACCTTGAAGTGGATTTCTAGTTTCAATCAGATGCTTAAGCACGATACCTAAATCTTTTCGAGTAGGTACTAATAACGCAAAATGATATAATCCTGTATTTTGCTCATTTTTAGGTGTAACATTGTCTGGCTGCTCTAATCTTATTAAAACATTTACCCCATCCGCAGTTAAGCTAGCATTTGTAGTTGAATGTTCCAAAACTTTTAAACCAATAACCTCTTGATAAAATGCTAATGAACGCTCTAAATTCGCAACTTTTAATTCTACTGTTGGAGCATAAACTTTAGGCTTTTGATGAAAATTCATTTTAATTTACCTCCTCTAGAAAATAGTACAATTAATGTTAACACTAACAGAATGAATGGAGCCATTGCAACACTCAGGCCTTGACCCGCATGTAAATGAGTAAATACAGCACCTACCATAATAATTGCCAATCCGACTGAAGCAAGCTTACCTAATATAATCTTCCAATAACCAACTAATAAACCAATTGCCCCTAACACCTCAAATGAACCAATCGTATACATCATACTTTTTGAATAACCATAAACCTCTTTAAAATCATGTAACATCTGAGTATTGCCACTTAATTTCACAAATCCAGACAGTAGAAATGCAATAATTAATATCCCTTGGATAATTCGGGTAAACCATTTCATTTAAAAATCTCTCCCTTTTTAGTTTTATACTGAACTTAATTTAAGCGCAGTTATTTTTAGAGTTTTATACTATATTTGATTTTATTTCGTTTACTGTTCTTTATTCGAAGACAGTAAAGTATAAAAAAATAGTGTGATTGATATTAAGTGGTTACTTTTTGTAAGTTAGTGATTTAAATACAGTATATGCGATAACTGTTCTCATTTCAAGTGCATTTTATTATTTTGATTAACCAATTTTTCAAAATTAGAATTTTACGCTTGTTGAAATCCTTTGAGAGAAAGAATTTTGTTAAAAAAAATGTATTATCAGTTCACTTTAATTCATTAAAAGAGTCCAATCGATCGTGTATCTGAACAAAAATCACTTCAATTGATACAAAAATTTGATATTTTCTAACGTAAACGATTCTCTTTTATATTTTAATAGCGATTTTGTTATTTTTAATTGCGATTTCCGAAAATTATTTACGATAGCACTATTTTAATTGCGATTGTTGATATTTATTTGCGATGGCTCTATTTTATTTGCGATTCCTGATATTTATTTGCGATGGCTCTATTTTCTTTGCGATTTTTGACATTTAATTGCGTTGGCACAATTTAATTGCGATTCCTGACATTTATTTGCGATAGCACTATTTTCTTTGCGATTCCTGACATTTTATTTGCGATGGCTCTATTTTCTTTGCGATTCCTGATATTTATTTGCGATTCCTGATATTTATTTGCGATTGCTCTATTTTCTTTGCGATTTCTGAAATTTATTTGCGTTGGCACAATTTAAATGCGATTTCTGAAATTTATTTGCGTTGGCACAATTTAATTGCGATTCCTGATATTTATTTGCGATGGCACTATTTTATTTGCGATGGCTCTATTTAAATACGATTCCAACAAAATAAAAATATCGTACATCCAAATGTACGATATTTTCAAAGTGATTCGATTGTTTTATGACTGGCACGTCTTACAAAATCCGCCAAAGTATAGTTACATAAAAAGCCAAGTAAGTGCTCTTCTGCTTCAATTGCAAAGTCTGAAAATACGTTGTTCATTACACGTCCACTAGTACAGTCAGATGTGGATTCAATTAATGCGGTTGATAGAGGTTCTGTCATTTGTAGGGCAATGTAGACTTGTTTTAAGGTAATTTCCTCTGGTGACTTAGCTAATAAATAGCCGCCATCTCGTCCCTCTCTTGCTTCTACTATTTTTTCTTTTACGAGGGGAGCCATGATTCTTCTCATAAATGAAACACCTGATCTAATATGTTTTGCGATTGCTTTACTTGGTGTAACCCCTTCTGTTGTTGCTAGTAAAACTAATGCCTGAATAGCAAATCCGAACCACTTAGGTGTAACGGAATTTTTACAACTTGACATCATTTATCACCATCCAGTGATATTATTATCCCCCGTTTTTGTTTCCCTTGCAAGTATATAGTAGTTTTGAATCTTGTTTAAATTAGTAGATAACGATTAATTGGATGGATCTAGTTGTTTTTAGACAATAAAAAAAGGATAGAAAGTTTGCTTTCCATCCTAATTTTTTATTTAACGAGCATATCCGCCTAGGCTTTGTTCTGCCATTTGAACTAGACGCTTCGTAATTTCTCCACCAACTGAACCGTTAGCGCGTGAAGTTGTGTCTGGTCCTAAGTGCACTCCAAATTCAGAAGCTATTTCGAACTTCATTTGCTCAATTGCTGAAATTGCATTTGGTGAAGCATATTGATTTGAAGATCTTCTGTTTGCCATGTTGTCGACTCCTTTGTCTTTTGGATGCTCTGATGTTGTTTATCAGATTAAAGATAGTATGATTCTAAAAATTTATTCTATACATTTATTTACAAATTTTTTTCTTTTTACCAAAAGTACTTCTTGTTACCATCTGAAGTTTTCGTGTATAAATATTTCCAAGTTCAAAAGCTTGTATTATCTCTTTAGATTTTCTATAATCTTAGCATACTGTATATAATTAAAACACAGTTTATCAAATGAAAACGTCTCGTTATTTCCATATATTGAAAATCGTTTTTTAGGAGGAAAATTTTATGATGAATAATCGTTTCCAAGATAAAGTTGCTAAGAATTTAAGTGAAATACCTTTATCTGTATTAGACTTAGCACCAGTTGTTGAAGGAAGCACTCCTGCTGATGCGTTTAAAAATAGTCTTGATTTAGCACAGCATGCAGAAAAATGGGGATATCACCGTTACTGGTTTGCCGAACATCATAATATGCCTGCAGTTGCAAGTTCAGCTACTTCCGTTGTAATTGGACATATTGCAAGTGGAACATCAACGATTCGTGTTGGTTCAGGAGGCATCATGTTACCAAATCATGCTCCATTAGTCATAGCAGAACAATTTGGTACATTAGAATCACTACACCCAGGTCGTGTTGATCTCGGATTAGGTCGTGCCCCTGGTAGTGATATGTCTACAACTAGAGCATTACGTAGAGATTTACGCAGCCACGAAGACTTCCCTGCTCAATTAGAAGAATTGCGTAATTATTTTAATCCGTCAGGTGGAATAGGCAGTTTAACGGTTCAAGCTGTACCTGGTGAAGGTTTAAATATACCAATTTGGTTATTAGGATCAAGTGGCTTTAGTGCTCAATTAGCTGCTGAATTAGGTTTACCATTTGCATTTGCAGCGCACTTTGCACCAGACTATACAGTCCAAGCAATGCAGCTGTATCATAATAACTTTAAACCTTCTGAAGTATTAGATGAACCATATGCAATGATTGGTTTAAATGTTGTCGTTGCTGACACAGATCAAGAAGCAAAAAGACTTTTCACAACACAGCAACAATCATTTTTAAACTTAGTTCGAGGTGGTAAACCAGCTCTTTTAAAACCACCAGTTGATGATATGGATGAAATTTGGAATCCATTTGAAAAAGAAACACTTGAAAATCAAATGAAACTATCTGCTATTGGTACAATCGAAACCGTTACTGAAAAACTACAAACAGTTTTAAATATAACAAAAGCGGATGAGATTATGGTAAATGGTTCTGTTTTCGATCATGCAGCACGTTTATATTCATATGAATTATTAAGTAAAGTATCAAAATAATAAAAAAGGAGAGCATTTGATGTTCTCCTTTTTGTTGTTTAGAAGCTTAATCCTGTTCCTTTAAAGCTTCTTGTTCGACTCTTTGTAAAAAATCATGTACTGCTTTTAAATTATTCCCCTTTGGATTAGCTAGTTTTAACATTGCTCGTCCGATAAAATTTACTCCAGCATTCGTGCCTTCATAAATAAATTTTGTATGTGTTTCGTCGATTTTTTCTACTGTAAATGTTAGATTCGTTTCAAATGCATTTGCTAAAACAAAATGGATTTGCTTTTTTTTATATGATTCAGTATCTTCGTATGCTAAAGTTTCAACAATATAAGATTCTACACGTTTTCCTTCTCTATAACTCTGCTGATGCTTTGCACCTACTTCGTTTTCGTTTTTATCGATTAAATTATGCTCTTCAACTTTTGGCATTATTTTCTTAATATTTTTATCTAAAAATAGACTCCATACTTTTTCGATATTTGTATTAATAACTATATCTTCTTTCCATTTAATCATTATTTGTATTCTTCCTTCCTGAAGCAATCATTTTATCTATTTCATTTATTTTTAAAGTTACCCCTTATTTTTCGTTTAACTTTCCTTAAAATCCTTGGAGAACACCACAATTTCAAATATTAGTTCTATTATACCGAATTATGTTTTCATATCATAAAAAAAGCCCTCTCATTTAATGAGAAGGCTCTGATTTTTATTATTTTTCACTTGGAAATACGATTGCTACAATAACTATATCGTTATTGACCCTTTCAAAATAAATTCGAAATTTTTTAATTACGACTCTTGATATTCCTTTATAATTTCCAAATTCTTCAGTATATGCTTTTCCAATGACTTCATTTTTTAATAAATCTTCTGTTTCTAAGACTATTTGTGAAATAATATCAAATGTTTCTTCTGGAGTAAATCTTATACTTCTAAATTGGGTAAGTTTATTTCGTACATTAGGTAGCCATATAACATTTCTAAAAATCATTAAATGAAATCCTTAGGGGAAATTGATTTTAAAAATTCAGATGTTGACACCCCTAATCCTTTTTTGTACTCTTCCTGACTTTTCCTAATCATAATCTCTATTTCAGGATTTGCTTCGATGTCTGCTTTAATAGAATTTTCTTCTTCTTGAAGAACAAGTGTGAATCGTCCTTTGCCTGGTACAGAAAACTGAACAACAGAATTCTCACGATTCATATTTGAAATATATCTCATAAGTTCTTCTGAGAATTGAGCTTTTTCCATCCAAATCACCACCAATAAAAGACTTATTATTATATCATAGCATATATCATACAAATAATTGGAATAAACCAATTATTTATATGTTACGAGTTTCAATTATTCTTCCATATTTTCAAAATCAACTTCTATTTATGATAAGAATATTGGATTTCATAGCATAAAAAAAGCCCTCTCATTTAATGAGAAGACTCTGATTTTTATTTAATTTACCTTAAGCTTTTTCGGTATTTATATTGGTTCCATTGAAAATGAATATAACATCCAATACAAAATCCATTGATTGCGATAAACGATGCTAATGCGACCATATTTGAAAACACATAAAATAATACGTTCCAACCAACTAATGCACCAATAAATGCTAGAGATAAGCAGGTTACTGCAATTGTTTGATTAAAATTTTGTTGGCCTTTATCTTCTTGCGGATAGCTCGATGGTTTCTTTTTTAAAAAAAGTTTAGCAAATTTTATGATTGGATGGAAATCAAAAAGTAATCCACTAAGACCACTAATTAAAGGAATAAGTAGTAGCCAGTACTGACCAGTGACCCAAGTCAAAATAACAGAAATAAAGATCGTCCATTGATTTGTACGAACTAAAGGTAATGGAATTGTATTTATTTTTGAATTAGACATACACAAAACCAACCTTTCGTATCGGAATAATTAAGTATAATCATAATATGATTTCAAAAACAATACAATCCATAAATCTGAAAAAAGTAAAATAATAATAAACAAAAGTCTCAGTAAAATATAAATGTTGATTTTTGAATTATAAAAGGTTGTCTAATTTGAAAACCTTTAGGAACTCTTATTCAACTAAAGCATTGCGTTAATTGCTTAAACCCTTTTCTTTTTCATGATGGAACCCGTCGATTATATATTTTCAAGAAGATCTCTATAATATTGTCGTAAAGTTTCCTTTAAATTAGTAGGCTCTATGATTTTTACTGTTTGTCCAAATCTGGCAAGATATTTAATGATAAAGCCAAGTTCATTTGGCTCATATGTACCAATAATATATGCATTTTCCAACTCGTAGAATAATTTCATGGATGGATAATGTTCCTGTTCAAATAGTTCTATTCCTGCTTGATTGATCAACCATTTAAATTGTATTGCATTTTCTGACGGCTTCCAAAGTGAATGGGAATTTTGCTTAGTAATTTCTTTTAATTCCTCCAAAGGTTGAATGGTTGTTATTTCAGCCGAAGTGATACGATCACAGCGAAAAACACGGTAAGCGGTTTTATCCATATCATATGCTTGACAATACCAATATCCCTTCATTACGTATATAGCAATCGGATGAATAGTACGAACGCTGTTTTGATAGGTTATTTTTAGTACAATATTTTGAACTGCTGCCATTAATAATATTTCTAAATGCATGCTTTCTTTAATTTGTTCAGTATGTTGAAAGGATACGCGATTTTGCATCCTCTCTATATCTTGTTTTTGACATTCCGACAGTACATCTATGAATTTTTCATGAATTGTACGATAGGATACTTGAAAAGGTAAATTTGAAAAGCTTCGAAGAGACTGCATTGCAAAGTAAAGCGCAAGGATTTCTTGATTATTAAAATAAATAGGTGGAAGCTTCATTTGATTAAGTAAACGATATCCTCCATAACGACCATATTCTGCGTATATTGGAGCTCCAATTTCTTCTAAGGAAGCTACATCTCTAAGCGCTGTCCTTTTTGAAATCTGAAATTCCTGCATTAAATCTTGAAGTGTAAATTGCTGTTTTTGATTGATGAACCGAAGTATTTGATTTATTCGTTCTGATTTTTTCATAAAAACACCTCTTAATGGTGCCTAGATTTGTCACCTTTAGGCACTACACTTGTAAGTGTAATCAATATTGATGTAGGAAACAATACAGCCTCATTTAAATATTTGATTACTAACCTTACCAAAGATTTAAACAAACATAATACACTAAAATCTAAAGGAGTTGTTTAGTTTGACAGTACAACTGAATTCATTTTTGATGATGGATGGAAATGCGAAGGAAGCTATTGATTTTTACAAGGAATCACTCGATGCAAATCTTTTATTTTGCCAAACATTCGGGGATGCACCAGAAGATCCGAATTCCCCTCTACCAGAAAATTTAAAGGATTTAGTAGCACATGCAATCTTAAAAATCGGCGAGACCAATGTTATGATTGCTGATATGTTTCCAGGTTTACAATATCGAAACGGAAACAATGTTAACATCTGTATTACTACCAATGAAATAGAGAAAACAAATAAGTTTTACGAATTATTGAAAGAAGATGGTCAAGTGGTGATGCCACTGAAACAAGTTCATTTTAGTCCTGCCTACGCTATAGTAACCGACAAATTCGGTATTACCTTTCAAATATTCACAGCACTTTCAGAAGAGGCTGTAAAAAGAGGACATCAAAAAGAAAATTGACCGTTTTGAATCTTTTGGTGAATACCAGAGTCCCATAGATCAATGAAAACAAAAGAACCTTCAATGATAGAAGGTTCTTTTACTATTCCCCAGTTTCAGCAAATTGTTTAATACGAAGTCCAATTTGATCACGAACTCTTTGGAATACTCTCCATTCTTGACCTGCTGGGTCATCAAATCCCCAATGAACACGTTTCACATGTTGTGGTGTTACTGGGCATACATCATTCGCATGACCACATAAAGTCACAACTAAATCTGCATTGTTTAAGATGGTATGATCGATTACATCTGATGTTTGATTTCTAATATCGATACCAACTTCATCCATTGCTTTAATTGCATTTGGATTCACACCGTGTGCTTCGATCCCAGCTGATAAGACATTCCATTCATTTCCTAAATATTGTTTCCCCCATGCTTCTGCCATTTGGCTGCGGCAGGAGTTTCCAGTACATAAGAAGTAAATTGTTTTTTTATCTGCCATGATTATTTCACCTTTGTTTAAAATTATATTGTTGTTTCTTTTGAAAAATATTTTCTTCTCATCCACAACGCTGCGTTAACCAACGCAATCATTACGGGTACTTCAACCAATGGACCAATTACTGCTGCAAATGCCGCTCCTGAATTAATTCCAAACACTCCAACTGCCACTGCAATTGCTAATTCAAAATTATTACTACCAGCTGTGAAAGCTAAAGTTGTTGAAACTCCATAACTTGCTCCCGATTTCTTTCCTAAGAAGAATGAAACAAAGAACATAATGATGAAATAGATTAATAAAGGAATTGCGATACGAACAACATCTAAAGGAAGTTCTACAATTACTTCTCCCTTCAATGAGAACATCACAACAATTGTAAACAATAATGCAATTAACGTAATTGGACTGATTTTAGGAATAAATTCTTTTTCATACCAATCTCTACCTTTGGCTCTTACAAGAATTAATCTTGTAAATAGTCCTGTTAAAAACGGAATTCCTAAATAGATGAAAACTGATTTTGCCACTTCTGACATTGTAATATCGATTGACATTCCTTCTAAACCAAAAACTTTTGGTAATACTGTTACGAAGAAATATGCGTAACCAGAGAAAAAGATCATTTGGAAAATGGAGTTAAAGGCTACTAATCCAGCCGCATATTCACGATCTCCATCAGCTAAGTCATTCCATACGATCACCATCGCAATGCATCGTGCTAAACCGATCATGATTAAACCAACCATATATTCTGGATAATCTCTTAAAAAGAAAATTGCTAATAAAAACATTAATACTGGCCCAATTAACCAGTTTTGAATTAATGATAAAAATAATACTTTTACATCTTTAAATACTCTTCCTATCTCTTCGTAACGTACTTTTGCCAATGGCGGATACATCATTAAAATTAATCCGATAGCTAAAGGTATTGAAGTCGTTCCAACTTGTAATTTGTTTAGGCTATCTACAAATCCAGGTGTTGAAATACCAAGTATTATCCCAATTGCCATTGCTACGAATATCCAAAGGGTTAAATATCTGTCTAAAAATGATAATCGTTTCATTCGCTTCTCCTTTTACACACTAACAGCAAGAATTAACTTTAGATTCAGTGGCAGTTTTACAACAAGACGTATTTTCTATTTTTTGAACTTCACTATCTGCTTTTGTATAGAAGAATTCCCACTCATTTCCGTCTGGATCTGTTACCCAAAACTTATCTTGTACCGCATAGCAACAAGTTGTATCCATTTCTTCACGAGCAAAGAAACCTTCTTTTTCTAGTCTTTCTTTATGAGTTAAGATTTCTTCAGCTGTTTCAACTTGGAAACCAAAGTGATTTACTTGATTCCCTTCAACTTGATCACGAACGTTTAATGTGAAATTAAGACCTGGATTTTCTAACAGAAATTTCGCATATCCCTCTTTCACTTTAACAGGTACTAATCCAAATACCTTTTGATAAAAAGCGATTGATGCCTCTAAATTAGTCACATTAACCCCTACATGAACATATTTCATACAGAATTCCTCCCTTAATTTGTTAAATCAAATAAAGTTGATTTAACGATTAAAAAAATTAGCAACAATTACTGTTACGTTTACCGTTATCTGATTTTCGGAAAATACAACAAAGCTCTTCTGATAACAAGCTGTTAACTTCTGTATCGTTTAAATCGTAATAGCTCCATGTCCCCTTTGTCTCTTTAATAATGAGCCCTGCGTCTAGTAAGATTCTTAAATGATAAGAGAGCTTTGATTGTGTCATATCAAACGTTTCCGTTAAATCACATACACATGTACTTCCTCTTTGGCAAAGCTCATACATGATTTCTAGACGCTTCTGATCAGCTAACGCTTTAAATTTCTGCTCATATTTCTGGAACTGTTGTGTCATCTCAGTCATGTGATTACTCCTTAATCAAATTTTCTTGATGAATTAAGTATATGTTAGTTTATCAAATAAATGCAATATATAAATCAAAAAAAGTTGATTTATAACTTCTTATGAAACTAAACTGCCATTTAGTTAAATCCAAAATCACCAATCTACTTTGCAAATCCAACAAAAAAACGATCAAAAATGACCGTTTCAGTTTCAATTAATAGGTGCTCCATATTTAACAGGATATAAGCTTCCTTTATAAGCGAAAGATATATTTCCTGTTTCTTCTGATACAACTAGGGCAAGTGCATCGCTTTGTTCGGAAATTCCAACTGCTGCTCGGTGCCTTGTTCCAAGTTTTTTATTATCGTATGTAATTTTAGAAAGTGGAAGTACATTACCTGCTGAAATGATCATGTTATTTTCAACAAGTACTGCTCCGTCATGTAACGGGCTACCTGGATAAAAAATTGATTCTAGCAATGCTGGAGATAGTTTTGCACCGACGTGGATCCCTGAACTCATCAATTCTTCAAGCGAGTCGTCTCTTTTTACAACAATTAATCCGCCATGTTTGCGTTTAGACAAGTGTTGAACTGTGATTGTCAATTCATCAAAGATATCAGTATACGGAGCTAGGTATGAATTTAAATAAAATGAGGCAGCATCCATTTGTAAATCATTAAAGACACGATGAATATTTTCAAATTCCGTTAATATGCCGCATCCTTTATTTTCAATTCTTCCAATCATACCGTCGATTTTTAAATTAAGTTGAGTTAATGTATTTGTTATATTTTTTCTTAAAGTGGGATTTAATTGAGACTCGAATTCATCCATTTCAATTTTTCATCTCGCTTTCGAACCGAATTACCTCCACTTAAGTTTCCCAAAGTTGGCTATGTTATACCAATCATTACCACCTTGTTTTTTCAATAATAATTGATGGTTTGTAACGAACTTAGTTGATTATCTTGCTGCCCATGCTTCAACTTCTATTTTAATGTCTGGATTTGCTAAAGCTGATACATAAGCATAAGTTGTTGCAGGTGGATTACCAGAATGAAATTGGCTCCAACAGTCTAGAAAGAATTGACGATCGATTTTCTCTGTTAACCAAAAGTTTAGTTTAAAAAGATTAGTAAGCTCGACTTTCTCACTCTTAAGTATGTTTTTTATGTTCTCAAGTGCATTGACAAATTGACTTTCGATATCATTTGGAAATACTCCGTTTTTGTCGTTCCCTACTTGACCTGATAAAACAACTAGCTCTGCATGTCTTGGGACAATTGTGACATGACTATATTGGCCAACAGGTGCGGCAACAGATTCAGGGTTTACTTTTTTAATTTTCATATTTATTTCCTCCTTTTTTCTTTCAAAAAACCTCAAATGTCTTAAACATTTGAGGTAGTCATTTTTTATGTATACATATTATCTTAATAATTCTATTACTCTCGCTAACCCTGTAGGTGTTATTGAAATATTAAATAATGAAGCAATTTCCTTTTGATCTATATCACTTTTAATCCAAGTTAAACCGTTTATAAATCCTTGCATTTCTAATTCAATTAATGCAGGTTCGACATCATCAATTTCTACTCCTACTTCATTATGAAGCCCTTTTTCAAAATCTGGCTCTTTTTCTTGAAGTTCTTTAAAAATGGCCAATAGCATTAATCCTGCATCTGAAATCTTACTACCCAGAAAGAACACCACCTTTCAGACTATTTATTCGACAAAAGGTGGTAATTTCCTTTTTTTGCTAATTTTTCTACTTATTTAATAACTTATTTGTTTTTTCAACGAGCTTTTGAAGATCTGCCGGCTTTACCTGATTATTATCTAGTTTATACTTTTGTTTAAGTAAAATGATTCGTTTTACACTCTCGTTTATACGTTCCTCTGAAATTGTTTTGTTTTTCACGGCTGTTTCGATTTCTTTATAAACAGCTTTTACTTTGTTAGGATCATGGGCAACCATAATGATATCACTTCCAGCTAAAATGGAAGTAACCGCTGCTTTTTCTAAATTATAATTTTTTCCTATTGCATCCATCGTCATATCATCCGTCATTACTACTCCGTTATACTTTAAATCATCCCTTAACATTGAAGTAATGATCATTTTAGACATTGAAGCAGGGTATTTAGGATCAATTTTTGGTAATAAAATATGTGCAACCATAACAGCATCTGCGTTTTGGTTGATCGCGTCCTTAAACGGTATTAATTCCAATGATTTTAAATCAGTATACGATTTGTTTACAACTGGTAATTCTAAATGGGAATCAACTGAAGTATCACCATGGCCCGGAAAATGCTTTACAACTGGGATGATTTTCTCTGATTGAATCCCTTTCATTGTTTGTATTCCTAAATTACTTACAGTTTTTGGATTATTACTAAATGAACGATCACCAATAACCGGATTTTTAGGATTACTATTTACATCTAAAACAGGCGCAAAGTCCATATTTAAACCAAAAGCTTGTAATTGTTCTCCTAGTATCTGGCCAATTTCAAATGAGAATTGTCCATTATTTTTCTTTCCAATTATTTCATTTGATGGTATCTGACCAAGATTTCCTGGTAAACGAGAAACCCTTCCACCTTCTTGATCAACTCCGAATAAGATCGGTAAATGATTATTTTGATTAGCAGCCTTTATTGTATTTACAAGTTTAACGGTTTGACTGTTATTCGTTAAATTTTCATTGTAAAAAATAAATCCACCAATATGATATTGCTCAACTAGTTCTTTTAAACTATTTGAGTAATTCGGTCCGTAAAAACCTGAGATAATCATTTGACCTATTTTTTCTTGAAGTGTCATCGCATTTAAAAGCTGATCTAGTTTAGTGCCAGTACTAGGAGTAAGCTCGTCAATCATAGATACAGACGTATGATGAAGTGTTGGATTATTATTTTCACTAGTTGGTCTTGGTAAGATAAACTTCAATTCAATTTGATTTGGAAGTTCATAAACTAAAATAATTTGATCAACTTGTTGATCCTTATAATATTTAACCTTAGATGGCTTTTTTAATTGTTTCATAATATCGTCATAGTGAATTTGTTGTAAATTAGAATCATATGATCTTACTTCATAAATTCGATTTTGATGATCATATCCTACTGTAAATCCCTGTTTTTGATAAGTTAAGTACGTACCATTAGCTACCTGATCTTTTTGAGTAGACTCCCCAAACTGCTCCGTTAGCTCCTTTAAAGAAGTATTCCCTACTTGTATATTTTTTTGGTTTGGAATTTCTCCTTGTTTAGCGCTTGAAAGTATATTATTTAAAATTTCTTCGGTTGAAAGTTGACTCGAATGATTAGTCTCCGTTTGATGATTTGTATTTTTATTTGGATTCGATTTTGATGAATCTTGGAAAACTTTATCTTTCACCGCAAAGTAAACACTTGTACAGATAATTAACAATAGTATTATTAAAAAAACAGTTTTTTTGATAATATTCTCCTCCTAAAATATTATTTTCCCCTCTTTACTTACTTATATTTCCATTAGTTAAGTGGGCACCTTCTAACGAATAGGTGCATACGATGAGAAAGATTAACGAGGAGGGACTAATTAGCATGACCAATAAAAAATCCCATGAAATAATTCAACCTATAAACTACAAAAATCAAAATATGCATCCAAATCAGAATAATCCTTACTATGATTATCACCAATATTGGTATAACGAATATCAATCATATCCTATTCATCAACAGCATCATTCAATTGACCAATCTGACATTTTTTACCGTCAGCATGCTCAAGCTACTTTCGTTTTAGTTCACGGCTCATGGGTTGATCCATTCTTTTGGCATGGAATAACACGAGAACTACAAAAAATGGGACATATTGTTCACACACCACAGTTGCCTGGACATGGTACAGATAAAGATAAAAATGTAAATCATGAGATGATTACAAAACAAGTTGTTCACTATATAACGTCTAATAAGCTTAATAATATTATTTTGATCGGTCACAGCTTTGGTGGCACGGTCATTCAAAAAGTCGCTGAGCAGCTTCACGACCGAATTAAACGATTAGTTTTTTGGAATGCTTTTGTTTTAAATGACGGCGAAAGCTTAGCTGATCAATTTCCACCACAAGCACAAAAATTCCTTTTAGACTTAGCAAAACAATCTTCTGATAATACAATCAAACTACCATTTCAATACTTCAGGGATGTGTTTGTTAACTTGGCTGATTTACAAACGGCAAGGCAAATTTATAATGCGACAACACCGGAACCAGTAATGCCTCTAGTCGAAAAGCTAGATTTAAAAACGTTTTACCAATTATCTACTCCAAGAAGCTTTATTAATTTACAAGAGGATACAGTAGTACCCGCAGGAGAAAATTCTGGTTGGTACCCTCATATGGCTAGTAGATTAGGAATTTATCGTTTTATACAAGGAAGTGGCGATCATATGTCAACTGCAAAAATATACCCAAGAAGAATGGCACAATTAATTGTAAATGCGTCACGAGACTAAAAATGGACTTTGCTAGTTTATGATTGTATCACTTAATTTCCTTACCTTTAAGTGAAGTGAATTTTCTTAACTTCATTTAAAGGTAATTTAAATTAGATTTAATCCTATTAATATATATTTAATATTCTTGTAACATGTAATATACTAATAGTATGAAAAATTTTAATATTATATTATTAGGAGACCGAAATGAATAAAATAAAGAAAATCGCAACTATAGCAACTGCAACAACTCTATCAGCAGGTATTCTATTAGGTATGCTACCAACTGAAACACAAGCTGCAACTAATACTAAAGTTGTCCAAGCTCAAAATGATTTAAAAAAACAAGTTAGCTCTTATATTAAAGTTTTGAACAATTTAAAAAGTGAAATCTATTATACAGATCAAGAGGTTTATGATTATTATAAAGAATTACAAACTGATGTTACTTTATTTAATAAGTACGGATATACAGGTAAAGATGCACTAGTGACAAAAACTACCAGCTTTAAAACAAGAATTGATAAAGCTCGTAAAGATAATGCAGCAGTAGATATGAAAAAAATAACAGCACAATTTAATACATATATTAAAAAAGTAGATTCAAAAAATGCTAAAACTTACTTTACTACACAAAAAAATAAATTGATGGCAATTAGAAATTACCAAAACCACACATACGATACGATCGAGTCATATGTATACGATATTGAAGACCAAATTCTTACTGAAAATGAAATTTATATTCGTAAGCAGTTACCTGTTGAATATAAAAACTATGAAACTGAAAAGACTTTAGTAAATCAACGCTTTTTTGGAATGACATCTAAAGAACAAGAAATTATTAGCTATGCATATGATGTTCTTGATATGGATTACACAACACATCGTCAAATCGAAAAAGATCTAGACTCTATGTTTGATCAGTATTTTAAAAATGGTTTTGATGAGATCTATGATGTAGAAGATAATGAAAGCTTAGATTATGCACTTCAAAAAAGAGATGTAGCAAAAGCAAAAGTTGCTCTTGTAAATTATACTGCCGTTTATAAAAAATTTAATAATACTTACAATCAATTTGAAGCTGCGGCCGATGTATATAAAACAAATCTAACAGTTAAATTTGCTAATAAAGTAAAAAAAGCGCCATCTACACAACAATAAGATCAGCATCTAAATAAAAACAGTCCTTTGTATGAAAATCATCTTTTCCAAAGGACTGTTTTTTATGTTTAACTTGATTTAATTTTTCTTGTTTCGTTTTTGTTCTACGTGTATTTAAATCTAACATCGCAAATGAACTTCTACTTAATTCTGGATTTCGTTTACCTTCTCTAACTAGTTTGTCTCGTAATTTTCTTGCTTTTGATTTGCTCATTCTTTCCACCTCTTTTAACTTTATTCTTCTATTATATACAAGCAATCAATGTTTTCCACTACCACTTCGTAATTTATTTTTTTGAAATTGGAATAAAGTGATTAAATAAACCGACCACTTTTATGTCTTTATCTAAAGCCTTAACCTCGTAAACTGAAAAAAAGACATAATCTTTTTTAGTTGTAACCTTACTTATAAGTTTTTCTCCTAGCAAGTCAATTCCAAAATCCAGATATTTATTTTTTGATTCCAATTTAAGTTGATCCTTTGCCCAAGTGACAAACTCTCCCTTTGATGGATTTGTTTGTGCAGAAATAATTAGACAGATTGCTAAAACTCCGATAACAAGTAATTTTTTCATAAAGTCACCTTTTCATTATTTTTACTAATTATATGATAAAGGATATTACTGAATTGTCCAGAAAATATCTTTTTTTATTAATAAAATGTCTAGAAAAAATAAAAAAGGGTCTTAATTGCGACCCCTTAAAGTAAAAACAAGTTCAATTTGAAACTATTTAATTACTGCATTTTTTACAATTTTTGAATCTAAAAATGGAATCACTGAAAAAATTTCATTAATGCCATGTTTTGATATAGCATCTAAAGCCAGTTCATTAAGTAAGTCACCTTCAATAAATGGACAAATTGGTGTTAATGACTTAATCCCGTTTAATTCATAACTCTTTCTTGTGCAATCATTAATTATTTCACTACTTATAAATGGTGCCATCGATGCTAGTCCTTTTATACCATTTGTTTCAAACTCTTTTTTTGCACATTCATCAATTATTTCGTCACTGATAAATGCTGCCATAGATGTTATTTCCTTTATGCCATTTTGCTCAAACTCTTTCTTTGCACACTCATCGATGATTTCATCGCTAATAAATGGTGCCATAGACGTTAATCCTTTTATACCATTTGTTTCAAATTCTTTCTTTGCGCATTCATTAATTACTTCTTCACTAATAAATGGTGCCACCCCAGTTAATCCCTTAATACCATTCGTTTCAAACTCTCTCTTTGCGCACTCACTAATTACTTCTTCGCTGATAAATGGTGCCACCCCAGTTAATCCTTTAAGACCATTCGTTTCAAACTCTTTCTTTGCGCATTCATTAATTACTTCTTCGCTAATAAATGGTGCCAAAGTTGTAAATCCTTTTATACCGTTCGTTTCAAACTCTTTCTTCGCTAATTCATCAATTAACTCTTGAGATAAAAACGGTGCAACTCGTGATAATTCTTCAATTCCATTGGACTCAAACTCTTTCTTCGCAACTTCATCTATTACATCGTTACTAATATAAGGTGCCATCCGCGATAATTCTTTGATTCCATTGGAAGCAAATTCTTTCTTTGCACATTCATCGATTATATCTTCACTAACAAATGGAGCTAGATCCGCTGTATCAAAAATCGTAAGGTCATTTTCAACGTTTCTAAAAACTAAGTCGGCTTGATCGATATTAAGAATCGGTGCAACATTTAAAAATTCTTCTTTTTCAACTTCTAAATCATTTGAAGAATCAGGATCATCTTTTTCAATTAAATTATTGATCAACTTAACACCTTTTTCATTTCCTAAAATTTCATCAATGCTTACATTAAATATCTCAGCAAGCTCTGGTAATTTCGAAATATCAGGCATTGTCTCTCCACGTTCCCAGTTACTAATAGCTTGAAAGCTAACACCTAATTGATCAGCTAGTTTCATCTGTGTAATTTTGTTTGCCTTTCTTAATTGAGCAATTTGTCTACCTACTTTTTTCATATCAAACATATCTTTCACCTCTATTTAAAAGTTAATTTCATTGTATCTAGTTAATTGAATAGTTAAAATCAAGTGTTACTTGAATTGAGGTAAAATGGACTCAAGTAATAATTGAGTTTCTAGAAAGTCAGCAATTTTAGTAAAGTTTTGTAATTAATTTAAAGTGTAGCTTTCTGCCTTGTACTTAACTTAATGCTCAATTTATTATAACAATTTTTATAAATATAAGTATTTGAATTTTCAAGTAATAAAAAAAACAACCCAAAATGAGTTGTCTTCATAAAGATTATTTAGATTAATCTTTTGTAGTCCATTCATAAAGTGCTTCAAAATTTAATTTTTCTAACCAATGTCGCTCCGCTAAAATAACTGGGTGAATCAAGATATCCTTCCGATTTGAGTCATCACAAAAATTAAATAATTTATCTTTATAAGGTTCTAGCAGATCTAGAACTTCTTTTATTCGCCATTTAAATCGTTTACTTGAACCCCAGCCTACTATAATAATGTCTGCATTACTAATCGCTAATTTAATCGCTTCATCGTTATGCTCGCCAACTTCGCATTCTTTTCCTTTTAGCTTTGTTGAATCCGGTTCCATTAATGCAAAAAGATTTACTAGTTCTAGCGATCCGAAGTTACCTTTCTTATAATCTATAAAAAAGTTAAGACATCTCGCCAATATATAATCACTCTTTAGATGATTTGCTCGACAAGGATTAAGTAATACAAGCGTAGCTTTCTTTTTTGATTCATCCCAAGTTCTTGTAAGCGAATATCGCATTAATTTATTTTGTTTATCGAAGACCGCCTTCGTATGAATTTGCATTGAATGACAGTTTACAAAATCTTCAAATGACATATACTCACTCTTTTCATCATTAATTAAAACAAAATCAACAAAGTATTATATTCCATCTAATCGTCATTTGTACTATATTATTAATTTAAAATAAATAATCCATACTTTGTATCTAAAAAAAAAGTTAAATTTTAGTAGCTTACTATTTACTAATTCATATTTTCCTAGTACGATAGTGGATAATTTATACAGTTCATATTAGGAAGGGGCTTTTTTATGATTAAGGGAATCATTTTTGATTTGGATGACACATTACTTTGGGACCAAAAAAGTGTTCAAGTTGCATTCGCAAATACATGTAAGCTAGCAACAGAAAAATACGGTATTGATCCAACTGAATTTGAAAATGCCGTTCGTGATGCGGCTAGAAAGCTTTATGAATCATACGATACATACGAATTCACAAAATTAATTGGCATTAATCCATTCGAAGGACTTTGGGGGAATTTTTTAGATGATCATGATCAATTTCCAAAAATGAAGGAAAATTCACCTACCTATCGAAAAAATGCATGGACGCTTGGCTTAAAAGCATTCGGAATAGATGATCCAGAATTTGGTCGTTTATTAGCCGAAACATTCCCTGAAGAACGCAAAGGAAATCCTTTTGTATACGATGAAACATTTGATGTGCTTGATCGATTAAATGGACAATATAAACTACTCTTACTAACAAACGGCTCCCCTGATTTGCAACATACGAAGCTTTCAATTACACCAAAGATTAAAGAATATTTTGATCAAATTCTAATTTCTGGAGACTTCGGAAAAGGTAAACCTGACCCAAGTATTTTTGAACATGCCTTATCATTAATGGAACTATCAAAAGAAGAGGTCATTATGGTCGGAGATAATCTTATGACTGATATTTTAGGCTCAAGCAGAATTGGAATGAAAAACGTATGGATTAATAGGCATAATAAAGAGCGAAATGAAGTTGTACCTACATATGAAATTACTCATTTAGAAGAGCTTTATCCGATTATTGATTCTTTGAATAAGTAGGTTTTGTTTAAAAAATCTAGTGGTCCATTATTATGGGGACTTGCTGGATTTTTTTTATTGATTGGAATTTGGATTAAGTCGTAATTTATTCAAGCAAGTGCAATTAAATTCTCGGTATCGCAATTAAAAATGGCATTTCTGCAATTAAATTCCCGGTATCGCAATTAAAAATGGCATTTCTGCAATTAAAAGTATGAAAAACGCAATTAAACTAGATATATACCAATACTAGTATCTGTATTTTTGGCCTCTTTTCAACTTAAACTGGTGTCTTTAAATGAATATTTTAGTCTAACCAGTCAATTGAGCCAAAAATCAAATCAAACTTGCAATTTCACAACGACATTATTATAAACTATTACGATTTTGACTAGATATACCCCCTATTTATGTCAAAAATCTTAAAAATCTTCCCTTTGACCGACTGCTCGTCCAAAAAAATTTTTAAACTAATGATAATGACCGTTTCGGCTTATATGATTCGTTTCATAAAATGTAGTATCAAACTCATGGAGGTTAACTACTATTGTCGGAACAACATGGAATTAGCATATCTAAAAGCACTTCACCAGAGAATAGAAGTCATATTTTAAAAAGAGCTCAGAAATTAATTGGGAAAAAGGTTTTTTTGGAGACTTTTTTATTTAATTATAGAGGAAGATTAGTATCAATTAATGAAGACCATTCATTAAATTTGATCATTTTGGCCTCTGATGAGGTGTTTAGACAAATTAGAATTGATTTAGCGTTGGTGATTGAGATTGGAAAATTATCTTGTAAAAGTGTTTCTTCAAGAAATGAGCAAGGAGATTTTACAAGTGATGAGTCATCGCAGGCGAAGCGACATTATATAACTGTATCTGAAAGAACGTCTCCTCAAACACAAAAAAGGATTAATCGTCTTGCCAAAGAGTTTAAGGGTGAGGTAGTCATCGTAAAAACACTAATTTATCATTATGTAGTTTGCATTAATGAAATTCATGATTCATATATAACAGTCCACCAACTAATCGATTTTGATCCGCATTTTGCTATTGAGTTTAGGATTGATAAAAATATTATTTATGAAATTGTTGATTTTCCAAATTAATTTTAGAGCGAAAATAAAAAGTACTTTCTAAGAAAATTTTAGAAAGTACTTTTTTATCAACTAGCGATTAATATACAGTATTGCTATTAGATTTAATTAATGCTTGTTGTAAATCGGCTACGATATCTTCCCATGCTTCTAACCCAACTGACATGCGTAGCATATTATCTGTTATGCCCATTTTTTCTCGTAACTCTTTTGGAACGACTGCATGTGTCATCGTCGCTGGATGCTGAACTAATGTCTCTGTATCACCTAGACTTACAGCTATTTTTATCATCTCTAAGTGGTTAATAAATTCCTGCGTATCTTTCTTCGTTCCGTCAATTGTAAATGCGAAGACTCCTCCACCTTTTTTCATTTGCTTACTTGCAATAAAATAATTTTGACTTTTAAAATCTCCAGGGTAAAATACTTCCTTTACCATTGGATGTGATTGTAAAAATGAAACGACCTTTTTTGCATTTTCACATTGACGGTCCATTCGAACAGCTAATGTCTTTAATCCTCGAAGCAGGAGCCATGCATCAAATGGTGACATAATTGCTCCTATATCTTTTCGGATGGGAATCATTCGATCAGCTAGCTCTTTTGTTTTACAAACAACAATTCCTGCAACTACATCACCATGACCACTAATATATTTCGTTGCACTATGTAGCACAATGTCACAGCCTTGTGTTAATGGCTTTTGTAAATAAGGTGAACAAAATGTATTATCAACTACGACAGTAATATTATTTTTCTTTGCAACTTCGACCACCATTTCGATATCAATTACTTTCATTGTAGGGTTGATCGGTGTTTCAATAAAGATAACTTTCGTGTTTTCTTGGATTAAGTTTTGAATTTCTTCCTCAGTATCCATTTCACAAAAATTATGTTCAATTCCAAATTTATTCTCTAGCATTTCTAAAAAACCATACGTACATCCATAAATACCCTTTGAACATAAAATATGGTCCCCGGTGCTAATTAAAGAAAAAATTGTAGCAGACACAGCAGCCATTCCAGAACCAAATGCTAACGCTATTTCTCCTTCTTCTAACGCAGCCATTCGTTCTTCCAAAATTTGTACAGTTGGATTTCCTAACCTTGAGTAAATAAAGTCATCTCTTTCACCAGCAAAGGACTGTTCTCCATGTTGTGCAGTAGGAAACGTATAAGTAGACGTATGAAATAATGGAGGAGTTAAACTCCCGTGATACTCACTAGTTTTGTAGCCTTCGTGAATCAACTTTGTATCAAACTGATTTTTCTTCATTTCTAATTAGCCTCCTTAATTAAGTACGTATTGATCAAACGTTAATTAAAGCAAAAAACCAAAATGAAAGCCCTTACAAAATATTCACTTAGACTACTTCTAGAAATAGGAAAGCAATACCTTTTAATAGATCCTACTATAGGCAAAATTACACGATCTTAATTCAATAAAATACTTAAATACAAAATAGAAAGTAGCAAATTGTTCAATTTCATATTGGTTCTTTGTATTTATTAACATTTCTTACCTAACTTTTTTCCTATTACTTTTTTCGTTCGGTTGAATTGTAATGATTAAATCTTCCTCTTTAACTAGGTTGATAATCTTAATTTAAAATGGAAAAAAGTACTTTCTAAAAATCTAAAAAGTACTTTTTTCAGAGTGTTGAAATATAAATTGATCTATAGAAAAAACGAGAAAACTGACATTAAATGAACATTAATTTAATGATGAAATTATCATTTTTGGGGTGATCTATTAATGTTTTTAAATGTTAAGATGGTTGAATAATTTCATGATTCCATTAATCACTAGTAATGAATTTTTTCAGAAGTTAAAAATACGATGGACTAATTTTTAGAAAAACAAATTTAGTTGATTAGTTTAATTAAAGTTCGATATTTATTGACCTATAGGCTGATTAATATACAATAGTTGGGTTACTCTAAGTAAAGGCAATTTGATAATGATTTATTGCAGACTTTTTTCGATGAATAAGTTGATTGGAGCGGAGGGGTGCTCGACTCCTATGGGATATGCGGGAAGGCTGAGACCCCGCAGGCTTGCCGAGGAGGCTAAAGAATCTCGCCCCATGGAAAGCGAGCATCCTGTAGTGGAAATCAACATCACTTTACCCCTTTTACGAAAATTTGGTAATTTAATTGACAAGGTTGTTTTTCAACAGCGTGAAAAAAAGTACTTTCTAAAAATCTAGAAAGTACTTTTTTATTTTCAAATTATTCTCATCTCGTTAATCTTCTAACCACTTCAGAATTTCATCAATTCCAATCGCTTCTTCAACTTCTGGAAATTTCTTAATAAAATTTAAATCGGTATCATTTGGTATCAATTCATCAAATTCGTTTGGATCATGGAAGCTCATTGACTACACCTCTTTAGTAAATTTTATTTAATTTCTGTATTGTTAACAAACTTACTTAATAAAATACATATCCAATTTTTAATGAAAAAATTACTTCGATTAACGAATGAATTAATAATAATAATAGTTCGTAGTTTTTTTAATTTTCCCTCTTTTTTTCATAAAAAAACTTGTACAAAATAGTTCAGTGTCTAGAACAAACTCTTGCTTTCGACCATTTAATATTATATCTAATTAATTAGATGTATTTTATGATCACATTTATCACCGAGTCTATATAACGAAGATTTTCTATAACATTTTATTACTAATTATAAAGTCATCCTTATAATTACTTCTTCTAGCCTTAAATTTAATCTAAAATAAGCACTTTTCAATTCGAAATGTCTTCTCCTAAACTATCCTTTCAACTTATTCCCCCGAATTGATTTTAAAAGTAATACAAGCCATTTTGAAAAATTTCATTTATGTAGATTTCGGTCCAAATAAAGTAGGTGTTATCTCAGATAGAAATAACATCTACTTTTTTATTTACTTTCCAAAACGTCCTTCTTACTTCACCATTCCATTCCTAAGTGCCGTTACGACTACTTGTGTTCGGTCTTCACAGCCAAATTTTTGTAATATACGATGGACATGTGATTTAACAGTACCTTCCGTTATAAATAACTTCTTACCGATTTGGTCATTTCGAAGTCCATAGGCCATTTCCTGGAGGATTTCCTGTTCACGATCAGTTGGTTTTTCGATTAGGATTGATTCACCTTTTTTACTTGGCATTGCAAATCCAGAAACAATCGCTCTAGAAAGTGCATTAGCTGCAAGAGTTGTTTTAAAAATAGCTTCTCCTTGATACGCTGAGCGAATCGCATCAAGCATTTCTTCAACTTCGGCATCTTTTAATAAAAACCCTACAGCTCCTGAGCGAATTCCTTGGTAAATATATTCTTGATCATCAAATGTAGTTAAAATAACAATTTTCGTCGTAGGTAATTGTTTCATTATTTCTTTTGTAGCATCTATTCCTGAAAGATTTGGCATTTGTATATCCATCAGAATGACATGTGGGAGTTTTTCTTTTGCTATCTTGATTGCTTCTATTCCATCAGATGCCTTACCAATTAAGTTCATATCATCTTGTAGATTTATTACATAACTAAACCCTTGCCTAATCATCGTTTGGTCATCAACTAGTAAGACCTTTATTTTTTCATTTGACATATTTTCTCACCCTTCCCTTCGTCACAATGGTATTTTTGCAACGATTTCAAAGCCATGTGGAAAAATAACTGAATACGAAAGACTACCATTCATTTTCTCTAGTCTTTCTCTCATTGATTTTAATCCAAATCCTTCATTAATTTTTTGAACATTTTGTAAATCCCCATTATCCCTTATAGTCATATTGATAACATCAGCTTCCTTTTTCAGTACAACATCTAGTTTTGTAGCTTGAGAATGACGTATAACATTTGTAATTGATTCTTGTAAAATTCTAAACAGTATTTTTTAAAAAGTATCGTTCTTATCGTGGAAACGTTGGTAGAATAGCTCCAAATCTACTTAATCGTGAGTTTTACGCATATTACCAAATGAAAAAATATCAGCATCTACTCAAAGAAAACAAAATTATCCAAAGTATGTCCCGAAAAGGTAACTGTTTAGATAATGCAGTTATTGAGAACTTCTTTGGTTTATTAAAGTCTGAATTATTTTATCTTCATGAATTTAAGAGTATCGAAGATTTCATTTTAGAATTAGAAAAGTATATCCACTACTACAATCACAAACGAATTAAGACAAAATTAAAAGGATTGGACCCTGTACAATACAGGGTCCAATCCTCCCTAGCAGCATAATTAAATTACGTGTCGAACTATTTGGGTTCACTTCATACCTTGTGGGTTTCTTTTATGATTAAATACTTAAAGCAAAATCCACAGCACTTTCAGCATGAATTCTTGTTGTATCAAAGACAGGGATACTGCAATTTTCCTGAGAGATTAACATCGTTATTTCAGTACACCCCAAAATAACCGCTTCCGCTCCGTGTTCAATTAACTGATCGATTATGTTTAAATAAACTTGCTTAGATTCTTCTTTTACAATGCCAAGACAAAGTTCTTCATAAATAATATTATGTACTAGTTTTCTTTCAGCCTCATTTGGGACGATAACATCTAAACCAAACTGCTCAATTAATCTTCCTTTATAAAAATCATGCTCCATTGTAAATGCTGTTCCTAACAAAGCAACTTTTTTAATTCCATTATTAACAATTTCTTTAGCAGTTGCATCAGCAATATGTAATAAAGGAATTTTGACCGATTCTTCAACTTCCTTTGCCATCTTATGCATTGTATTCGTACAAATAACAAGACAATCTGCTCCACTTTTCTCCAGCTTTTTAGCGATATCAATCATTATTTTCGTTAACTCATCCCATCGATCCTCAAATTGAAGCGTTTTAATTTCTTGAAAATCGACCGAATACAGTAAGCTTTTTGCGGAATGATGACCGCCAAGCTTTTCTTTTACACGTTCGTTCATCATTTGATAATACAGTAATGAAGACTCCCAACTCATACCACCAATCAGACCGATTGTTTTCATCATCATTCAACTCCAATTTCTTTTTAAGTTTTGACCTATTATTATCTCTTAAGTTTACCAAGGAAATTTAACGAGAACTATCGAATAGTTTAAGCACAATATTATGATGTAGGAGAGACCAAAATGCATGTAGAAAAAGAAAAAATATACCCTAATTGTCCGTTTATTACTAGAATAGTAGAAATTAGTGGCCAAACGAAATCCCAGTTAATCCAGAAACTTCAACAAGCTTCTATCTCAATGAATGAATATGGTGAGATGCTATTAAAAGATGAGCACTTTACAATATCAAAATCAAAGTACAGCCTTCAAACAGTTGAACTAACTGTTGGCGATCTTGGATTTTTAGAAGGAGCTACAACACCTCAAATTTATAAAAAAGCAAAGGAACTAAATTTGCAATTGTGCCCTCTCGAGCTAGGACCTTACTTAAGACTGTCATACTTAGATCAACCAGAAGGTTTTGCAGGGAATTCTGTAAAGCAGCATCAAGCTCCATCCGGTTCTATCACAATTGCATCTGAGGCATTATCTGAAGATGAAGATTTTCCAAAAGGTTTTTACATTAGACGGATAAATGGTGTACTATGGCTTCGAGGATACCGTGCTGATCATCTCCATGTTTGGAACAATGATAATCATTTTATCTTTTGTCAAAAATAGTGTTTAATTTGCTTTTGATAATCGATCAATTGCTTCATGTTCTGTTGATACAAAAAATACATTATTTCCTTTATTACACTCAAAAATGAAATCTTTTAGTGCCTTACTTGTATAACTAGAAAAGTCACCTATAATCCCAAACTTAATATTGTAATTAACGAACTTTTGAAGCACTGCTCCTGCAAGTTTCGTACTAAGATTGAAAAAGTCTTCTGAAATTGCTTCTTTATTAAGTGCTATATGATTACTTCTATAATCATAACTTATTGTCATAATAAGATCTAAAGCACTTTTTTCATCCATAAGAATTACTGAATCAGCATTGGCGATTGCAATTACTTGCCCATTTACTTCTGTTGTTTTAATATTCATCTACTCTTCCCCTTTTCAAAGTTTTTATTATTTCTACTATTTTAAAACAAAGAATATGTAGCGTGAAGCGATACTTTTGTTTTTATTTTTAATAATTAATGATAGATGAACACTAAAATACCATCTATTTTTGTCGGATTGATAAAAATAGATGGTATTAAAATCAAAATCAGGATAACTTTCTTTGAAGACGGGAGACTACCAACATCTTCAAAAAAAGTCATAAACCCTAGCAAAAAATCATTTAACAAATTTGTATAAGAGGTTTAGGACATAAACAGTTTGTCCTTTTCTTCTCCAAAAATTATTAGCCGATTTTTGCTACTATTTGTGCTAATAATGCAATTGCAGCTTGAATAACTGCTTCAAATTGAAGTTCAGTTTGTGTTACTACAATTGTATCAGCTTTTTCAATCAAAACAGATTGTGATTGTAATTGAAGGTTCTCTAAGGACTGAGCAACTTTTTGTAGCTGACTAATTCTTGGATCATCACCAAAAATTAGAATTACAGCTTCAATTGCTGCACTTAGTGAAAGTTGTACTAAAACTAAAGCTTGAGCTTCAGTCTGAGCAACTGTAATGTTGTGTGAATCACGGATTACTAAACGTTGCAATTCTGCTTGTGCATTTTCTATTCTATTAAAAGATCCTTGTCTTTGAGCTACACTAGCTCTAGATACTGGACGCATTGAATTCATAAAATCACCTCCTGAGTTTTAATATAATTTATTCAAAATAATAGAAAGTAGATTGGACAAGTATCCTAGTATAAATATGGAATTTTTAATAGATTTCGATTTTTTAAAAAGCAAAAATTAGAATAAGTGACTTAATATTCAATAGTAAATTTTATTTATAAAAGGAGAGAATTTGACAATAGAGTTAACGTTTCCACCTCATAAAATAAGGTGTTTTGTACACAGACCTACTAAAATTAATAGTCTTTTTTTAAAACTCAAAGTTCTTTATAGTAATGAGTAGTTAATCATGAATGGATGTTTCATCCAACTTATTTAAAGAGAGGAATCACTATGAAAATCGATACACCTACTATCCCCAAAGAATTAATAGCTAGAAATTTTTATGATATTTTTTATGAAGAGGACCCAGAATTAGGAATGTGTGAGATTTCTGGCTCTGTTTTTGAAAATGAAGTTGTAGATCGAGTATTTTTATATAAAGCCGTTATCAAGAATTGTAAATTTACGAATACAGATTTTAAAAATATCAGTATGACTGATGTATATTTTGAGGACTGTGATTTATCAAATTGCAATATGAGAAATTCTTCTATCCACAAAGTTATCTTTAAAAATTGTAAATTATTAGGTGCAAATTTTACGGAATCTAGCATTGGTAATGTACAATTTGAAAATTCCGTCCTAAATTTGGCACTATTCGGAGAATCAAAACTAGAAAAAGTAATTTTTCGAGACTCTGTTCTAAAAAGTACTGATTTTTATGATTGTAAATTCAAAAAAGTAGATTTTAATAGCTGTAATATTGATGGAGCAAATTTTGAACAAACATCTCTCAATGGGATAGATATTAGTAGTTCAACATTTAATGAATTAACAGTTTCAATTAGTAATCTAAATGGCTGTAAAGTTTCATCAAATCAAGCTGTTCAATTTGCAACATTGATGGGTCTAAAGATTGTAGATTAGAAGTAAGTATTTGATTAAATCTAAAGATTTTTAGTTAGAAGTACGATTTAAATCCTATTAGGAATTGGAGTGGTAAAAACATGGATTATACTTCACCAAACGAAGTGGAGTTAATAGTGAAAATGTGGCCTAAAGCTGCTATAGCTGCTGGTTATCGTCATTCCGTCGGGCTTAAATCAGATGGTACTGTGACAGCTGTTGGTGATCATAAATATGGCAAACTAGAAGTAAACGATTGGCGCGATATTGTGGCGGTTGCTGCTGGTAACGCTCACACAGGTAATTCTCATACAATTGGACTTAAATCAGACGGTACTGTTGTTGCTGTGGGATGGAATAAGCATGAACAATGTAATGTAAGTGGCTGGTGTGATGTCGTAGCGATTGCGGCTGGTTGGCGTCGTTCCGTCGGGCTTAAATCAGATGGTACAGTCGTAGCTGTAGGTCAAAATAACGATGGTCAGTGCAATGTAAGTGATTGGCACAATATAGTAGCAACAGCGGCAGGTGACTGGCATACTGTTGGACTTAAAGCGGATGGCACAGTTACAACTGTAGGTAATAATCGGTATGGCCAATGTAAAGTGAGTGGATGGCAAGAGATTGTAGCGGTTGGAGCAGGTTATCTCCATACCGTCGGGCTAAAGTCGGACGGCTCAGTTGTCGCTGTGGGATTGAATAAGGATGGTCAATGTGATGTAAGCGAATGGCACGACATGATAGCGATCTCGGCTGGTAGTAATCATACGATCGGACTTAAAGCGGACGGCACAGTTATGGCTACCGGCTTGAAAAGTCATGGCGAATGTAATGTACGTGACTGGTGCGATATTGTAGCGATTTCGGCGGGTTGTACACATACTCTTGGACTTAAATCAGATGGCACAGTTGTAGCTGTAGGCAGTAATGAATTTGGCCAATGTGATGTAAGCAACTGGCACGGTATTCAACTAACTGCAAAATAGTTTTTAAATTACAACAAGCGAAATCTTCTGGAAATAACCCTTCTCCTATGTTGTTAATAATGATATATTTTCTTCTATAAGGTGTAAAAAATAGCCAATTTTCTAAGGGGAGATTTATAAATGAAAAAAACAGCTCTTTTAGTAATTGATGTACAGGCTTTTATGTTCTCGGAATCTAATCCGGTATATAACGGGAAAACATTATTAAATAATCTCAACAAATTGATTGATAAAGCAAGAGCTACAAATACGCCAATATTTTATATCCAACATTCTGAAGAAGGTTCTCCACTTGAATACGGTACACCTGGATGGGAAATTCAGTCAGATATAGCTCCAATTGATGGAGATATCATTATACATAAAACAACACCAGACTCATTTTTCAAGACGAATTTAAAAGAAGAGCTGGCAAAACAGGAAATTAATCATTTAGTAATGGCGGGAATTCAAACGGAAATCTGTGTTGATACAACGACTAGAAACGCCTTTGGAAATGGCTATGAAATTACACTTGTTACGGATGCTCATAGTACATGGGATTCAGATGAGCTTACGGCTGATCAAATTATTAAACACCATAATCAGACTCTGCGCTGGCTAGCTGAGCCTAAAACTACTTCTGAAATTGTATTTTAAAAAGGCAGCTAATAAGCTGCCTTTTTTCTTAACAAACCCTCACTTACTTATTTGCCTCACCCTATCTGCGGTGCTTTTTAAGCCTTAGAGAAATTCACACATCATAAGGCAAGCGCTTGCATTCAGTCTGAAAATCTTCTGAAAGGATGCCTTTGTTTTCCTTTAATTTTTAAGTATGCGAAACAATTATTTCACAATCTCCATCTAAAACAAATTCCCCAAATCCAACAGGAATGATGAAGTTTGAGCCTTTTGATAAACTATATTCTTCTCCGCTATGGATCAGTTTTCCATTACCGTTTATTACACTTAAAAGTAGATATTGATCATTATAAGTTAAATAAGCCTTACCAGTAATATCCCATTTATATACGGTGAAAAATTCAGAATCTACGAATGTATTAATCTTTATATTTTCCTTTTCTTCCGTCTTAAATTCCACTTCTGTTTCTTGATGAGGAACTGTTGTTACATCGATTGCTTTATTTAAATGAAGCTCTCTTAAATTTCCTTTATGGTCTTTTCGATCATAATCGTAAACCCGGTAAGTTGTATCAGAGCTTTGTTGAGTTTCTAATACGAGAGTCCCTTCACATAAAGCATGAATCGTTCCACTTGGGACATAGAAAAAATCACCCGGCTTTATTTTTACTCGGCGAAGTAAATCTGACCATTCACCTTCTTTAATTTGTTTAATTAGTTCTTCTTTTGTTTTGGCATTATGGCCAAATATCATATGTGCATCTTCTTTACAGTCAAGTATATACCAGCATTCTGTTTTACCGAGATCACCATTTTCATTCACTTTTGCATAAGAATCTTCAGGATGTACTTGAACAGATAAATCCATATTTGCATCTAATATTTTCGTTAAAAGTGGAAAAACTTCTTCCTTTGGGTGACCAAATAATTCTGGTTGGTTTTTCCACAATTCATTTAATGCAATACCTGTAAATGGACCATTTTCAATAATGGAAGCACCATTAGGATGAGCCGAAATTGCCCAGCATTCACCCGTATTTTCATTCGGTATATTATAGTTAAAATCTGATTTTAAAGCTGTTCCTCCCCAAATTCGTTCTTTAAATACTGGTTTTAAAAATAATGGTTGCATGGTAATTTCCTCCTATAGGCTATTTAAACTAGTGCATTTTTATTTAAAGCATTGTGTGCAAGCATAAGAGCTCCGGTGATTCCAGCATTATTACCTAATTCTGGCAGTACGATAAATTCAGATAACTTTGGTAAACTAACATAATTACAAACTAGTTCATTTAAATATTTATAGATGCTATCGAAAACTTGCTTTTGATTCATTACTCCTCCACCAAGAACAATCTTCTTAGGTGATAAGATTAAAATATATTGCATAAGTGCTTGCGCAATATAGTAGCCTTCTAAGTCCCAAACTTCCTCTCGATTAACAAGGCTTGCACCATTTTCTCCCCAACGGGCTTCAATTGCTGGACCAGCAGCTAATCCTTCTAAACAATCACGATGATAAGGACATTTACCTTCATACTGATCTAATGGGTGACGTCTTACTAAAATATGTCCCATCTCAGGGTGAGTAATTCCTTGGAGTAACTCGCCATTAACAATTGCGCCTGCACCAATACCTGTACCAACAGTAATATAAAGACAGCTATCTAAGCCTTTCGCTGCTCCAAAAGTAGCTTCACCTAGTGCGGCTGCATTCACGTCCGTATTAAAACCAATTGGGACAGAAAAATGGTCTTTAAATACTTGAAGAAAAGGATAATTCTTCCATGCTGTTTTTGGCGTTGATGTAATATTTCCATAGGTAGCGCTTTCTTTATTTACATCAATTGGACCAAATGAAGCGATTCCAATTGCTCTTATTGGAAATTTATTAAAAAATTCAATCACCATTGGTATCGTTTCGTCCGGTATAGTCGTTGGAATTTGAATTCTCTCAATTAAATTTCCATTTTCATCTCCAACAGCACATACAAATTTTGTTCCCCCTGCTTCAATTGCACCTAACATACATTTTCCTCCCATTTAAAATATTTTTTATATTCCCTTTGATTCAAGCACAACTTTTGTAATTGGTTTCTTCCAAATCAAATGAAGAATTGGAATCATTACTACATATATAATTGGAAAGAAACTAAACGAAATTGGTAAAAGTACTTTGAAATCAAAGTATTTACCCATAAGTAGAAAAATAAATACCCCTATAATTCTTCCAATACCAAGCGGAATTTCTCGTATGATAATATAATCCAAGCGTTTATTCTTATAATTTGGATCTCTTTCAATTGATTCATAAATCATCGCATTCATGGATGTATTAATCATATTCATCGCAACTGGTGAAACGATCCCGAAAATAATTAGTGAAATAAGGAAAGGTAAAGTAGAAATTAGAATAGAACTTATCAGTATAAAAATCGACCCAACGGCAAAAATCTTAATTCGATCGTTTTGATTCGTTAATTTAGCTAAATAATAAAATGCAACAACCGCCACAAGCTGTGCTCCGGTATTATAGATTCCTAGATTTAATTCCCCGCCGGCTATTTTGAACGTCATCATAGTAATTAAAAAGGTTGTGTATACCCCAGAAACTATTCCATCAGAAAACATGACTAAGTACATCTTTTTCCATTCCATAGTAGGTTTTTTTACAACTTCCCAAAAATGACTTTTGGAAGAAACTGGTTTTCCTTTTACCTTTAAAGAGGTTAAAAAAGAAATAAAGAAAAATAAGCAAGTACCAGTAAAAATGACATAGTATCCCGTCATTCCATTAAATTGGGAAATAATAATTCCTGATAGAAGAGGTGCGATTACTCCTCCGATTGTCATTAAGATCCCTTGAATATACAAAAACTTGTCTCTTTGTTCATTAGTCGTTAAGTCTAAAATGGCTAAATGAACGCCAACATAATACAAACTCATTGCTAATCCATTTAAAAATCCTAATAACAAGATATGCTCATTCAATGTAGAATGGTAAAATAGCATGATTAAATAGGTTATTAAATAACAGATAAAACCTAATCGCATCGTGATCATTGGACTAGTTTTTCTAGCAATCCATGCACAAATACCAAAGCAAAAAATAATTGCAACTGACCAATATAAGCTGAAATATGCTAGTAGTGAGTATGTTTTATCAAGCTTCCATAGAAATACACTTTGAAAGATACCTGATAACGCTCCTCCAAATGTAAAAAAAGTATTCATCAATAAGTAGAACTTTAATTCTGTTGAAAAAGATTTATAAATTTGAAGCATTAATTATTCTCCTCTACCTTAGAGGGGCTATTTTCAAGGACGATTACTGCCATCTAAAAATATCAATCTATTTTGAGACGCTAGCTCCTTGACTTTAGCTACCTCTATATTTAAATTTGATAACTTCCTGCCGTAATACTCTTTCATCGGTTTCACCTTCCAGATCATTTTTAGATAAAAAAAAGGATGCATAAAGCAAGATTCTTTTACACCAATAAACAAATTTCATTTCGTTAGATTTGGGGTAAATGACAATTCCTTGTTTTATGACATCCTTTCTACAAACATAATGTTTATAAATAAGCTAGTGAATCTAATATTTCTTGTAAACTTAATTCAGCACATGCCATTGAAGTGTCTGCCACACCGTAAAACATTCTTACAACGTCACCTTCAACTAGTGCTCCACATGAAAAGACTACATTTCCAAAAAATCCTTCTACTTCATAGTCGGCTTCTGGTTGAAGTATTGGCTGGTTAGAACGAGCGATAATTCTAGTTGGGTCCTCTAAATCTAGTAAAACTGCACCCATGCAATAACGGTGATCTTCAGTCGCACCATGATATAATTCAAGCCAACCTTTTTCTGTTTTAAATGGAACAGCTCCTCCTCCCATTCGAGCACTATCCCACATACCTTCTCTTAAGCCTAATAAATGTTTATGATTCCCCCAATGTAATAGATTCGGAGATTCAGCAATCCAAATTTCTGGTTCACCGATACTTTTCGGTACAGGACGGTGAAGTGCATAGTATTTCCCATTAATTTTTTCTGGGAAAATTAATACATCTTTATTTTCAGGTGCAAAAATCATTCCGTGATGCTCAACTGATACAAAATCCTTCGTTGACACCATTGACTCACCAACACCTACTGGTGAAACGGCACTAAAATAGATGTAGTATGTATCATCAATTTGAGTAATTCGTGGATCTTCAATCCCGAATGATTCTAATTCATTTGAAGGGTATAGAAATGGTTTATCATCGATAGTAAACTGATGCCCATCTTTACTACGAGCAATTCTTAAATACGAAAGTGATGTTAAGTATTTAAACCCTTGTTTATCGCCATGTTCACTAATCGTGCGTACATCTGAAAAATCATATTTCGAATCATTTACATTAAACTCTAAAATTTCAAGTTCATTTGTAGTTGGATTAAAAACAGGTGATTTAATAATATTTGGATCTTCACTAATTGGGCGTTCTGCAACACGTAGAAGCATGATAATTTCATCATTAAATTTAGCGACACCTGCATTAAAAGCGCCAATTACTTCAAAGTCAGGACGATGTGGTTTTACTTTAGCAGGTGTTACTAATGGATTTTCTTCATATCTATATACATTCATTTTTATTAGCTCCTTTGTTTGTGTATGATTAGTACTTATTGTTCGAATTGCATAAACGGATCGACTATCCTAATTTTTTGAGCATCTGCATCACTAATTCCTGCATAAAGTACAGCTGTACCATTAGCATTACGAACTAATCCACCGCTGAATACAACATCAATTAAGTCTGGGCGCTTTGTAGGACCCGGTAAAAAGTGACTTCTTGTCGCAATTAATTCCATCTTTGAAAATGCTTCTGTTTCAGGATCAAAGCCAAATATCATTGGATAATAATGACGATTTCCCTCTTCATCAAAACTAGCAATATGACCTAACACACCAATCTTTCCATTCGATAAAAGATGTGCTTCATTTGCTCCTCCCCACTGCTCATCAATAAATTGACTTTCAAGTAATGGCGCATGATTAATTACATCTAGCGTTAAATCAGAAAGTGTTGGTATCGTTGTCCAACCAATTTTTCCTCTACCGCCTTTTTCACCTTGTGGTCTAGTTAATACACCAATACTTTTATCTTTTAACTCGATTAAACGTAGATCTTTCATTCCTTCAGGACCTTTTGCAAATTCTTCTAAATTTGTAATCGAATCACCTTTGTAAAAAACCGTTCTCCAGCCTAATTGTCCTTCTTTTTCTGGATGTGGAAAGATTTGTACTCCCCCAACCACTAACTCTCCTGCGATTCTCGTAAAAAATGGATCTTGTAATTCAAGAATAGGTGAACCTTCTCTACGTACCCACTCACCATTTTTTTCAACGAAGAAATAAACAACTGAGTGCTCACTCTCACGAGATTCAACTCTACCTGCTATAACTAACTCTCCTTCATCTTCAAAAGGAGCACTGATATTGTAAACATCATTAGTTCCGATACCAGTAAAAACGATTTTTTCTGGATTAGTTGGCTGCTTTTTCGTCGTGAATTCAAGAATTAACTCTTCACAAGTTTGAGCATTTTGCTTCTGATTAAATGTCATTCTCATATTCCCCTTTAAAAATTAATGCTTCATTTGGTAAAACCTCTATATCTTTTGAATTCTCTAAATCCGTTCGCTTAGATGAAAGAATTAGTTCAAATTGAAATTCTGTAAAAGAATCTAACGCTATCGTCTTTGGTTCACTTGTAAAGTTTAAGGTAACGATTATTTTTTCTTCATTATGCGATCGCATATAATAGACTAGATCTTCTTCATACTTTAATAATTCGTACTGCCCTAATTGCAATGAAATATGCTGACTTCTTAATTTCAATAAGCTCTTGTAATAAGAAAGGATTGAATTTGAGTTGTGTATTTGATTTTCAACATTAATATCAAGTGTTTGACTTGGGATTGTGATCCATGGTTCAACATTTGAGAAACCAGTATTGACTTGGGAGTTCCATTGCATTGGTGTTCGAGATTTATCCCTCGATTTCTCATTTGCTACTTTTAAAGCATCTTCTTCTGACTTATTCGATTGCAATTCTAATTCGTATGCAGTCAGTCCCTGAACATCCTTCATTTTTTTTATGTCATCGGTAATCCAATCTCTCATGCCAATTTCATCACCATAATAAATAAATGGAACACCCTTTGCTGTAAGCATCAATGTAGCTACTAGTTTTGATCTCTCCTCATCTCCACCAAATCTTGAAATAAAACGGGACATATCATGACTTGAGAAAAACAGTGTAGGAGTTTGGTTTTGATCATATGCTTGATCCGTTTCATATAATTGTTTAAAAATCCTATTTGCATCAAACTCTGCAATACTTCCGATATTAAAATTAAAAACTACATCTAATTTATTAACTCCTGTGTAGTCTTTAAGAATTGATATATCCTCTGATCCAACTTCGCCAACTATAAACTTATCCTCATATCGATTAACAAACTCGGCTATTTCAGAAATAATTGGTAGAATTCCTTCTTGATCTTTATCATGCAAATGAATTTGTTCATTCTTGTGAACATCATTTGGATTATCTTTGAACGTATTATTTACCTTTAAAAAATTGATGACATCTAATCGAAAACCATCTATTCCTTTTTGGAGCCAAAAGTCCATTACATCAAACATAGCTTGTTTTACTTCTGGATTTGACCAGTTTAAATCAACTTGTTCTTTTGCAAATGCATGATAATAATATTGGTTTGTGACCTCATCATATTCCCACGCTGTCCCACCAAAGAACGATTCCCAGTTATTTGGTTTATCTCTCCAAATATACCAATCTCGTTTTGGATGATTCACCCTTGATTTTGATTCTTTGAACCATTTATGCTCAGAAGATGTATGATTTAAAACCAAATCAGCAATAACACGTATTCCTCGTTTATGTGACTCTTCAATAAATAATTCGAAATCATTCATCGTTCCATAATCAGGATCAATTGAATAATAATCTGAAATGTCATATCCATTATCAACTTTTGGTGATGGATAAAACGGAGTTAACCAAATTCCACCAATTCCTAATTCTTTTAAATAGTCGAGTTTAGAAATAATACCAGTAAAGTCGCCAATTCCATCTCCATTACCATCTTTAAAGCTAGGCATATAAATTTCATAAAAAGTAGTTTGCTTCCACCAATTTGCCATTTTGTTAGAACTCCGATCCTTGAATTACTTAAGTGTAAATTGCATACCCTCTTTAAACTTTTTAGCGAATAATAAGAAGATAATAATGATAGGCAATGTTAGTAATACTGCTGCTGCATACATTGGTCCGGGATAACCACCGTAAGGTCCAAACATTTGTGATAATAAAACGTTTAGTGTTAGCATGTTATCACTCTTTGCAACTAGCATGTCCCATAAAAGCTCTGTCCATCTTTCCATAAATAAGAAGAGGAAAATAACAGTTGTGATTGATTTAGACATCGGCAAGACGATTTTAAACATGATTTGCCACTCACTTGCCCCATCTAGTTTTGCTGCTTCAATGAATGTTTCAGGAATTGCTTTGAAAAAGTTTGTGTACATAAAGACTGCCCATAAGCTCATTGCTTTCGGCAAAATCATTCCTAAGTATGAGTCATACATTCCAATTTTTTGAATGACAAGGAATGTAGGGATTAATAAAATAATCGCAGGGAAAAACATTTGAAATAAAATAAAGTTATTTATAAAGTTTCTTCCTTTAAAAGGAATTTTAGCAAGAGCGTAAGCTACCATAACTGCTGTAACCATCATTAATAAAGTAGATGCAGCTGATACAAAGAAACTATTAAAAAACGCATTAATCCAAGGCCTTGGTATTGCTGATTCACCACCAGCTAATAACCAACTATATGATTTCAACGTAAAACCTGTTGGAATTAATTTTCGGTCTACTTGACTCCAATCAGCGAATGAATTTAAAACCATATAAATATAAGGAAAAATCATAACTAGTAAGAGAATCGAAGCAATCAGGTAACGAAACCATAGTCCTTTTTTCTTAGTTCCAACCATTTCGTTTTCCCCACATTTCTAAAAGTTTTCGAATAATAAAGATTGATATAAATGTTACTACAGAGGCAATAATCGCAATTGCAGATGCATAACCAGCTTGAAGATTCGAGAACGCTCTCGTAAAGATCTCCATTTGCCATGTATTTGTTGCGAAATTCGGGCCCCCACCTGTTAATTGGTAAACCTCTGTGAAAATACCAAATGTTACACCGATTGCTAAAATAAGTACTGTAAATAATGCAGGATATAATAGAGGGAATGTAATTTTCCAAAATCGTTGCATTGGTGTTACACCATCAATTAATGCTGCCTCGTATACTTCTTTATCGATACTATCAAAACCGGAAGTTAAGATAAGGGCATAGTATCCAGTAAATTTCCAAGCAATAATAACCGCTACTGTGAATAAAGCACCAAACGGCGATCCTAACCAGTTAATATCTAAACCGAATGAATTTCTTAAGAATTCATTAATAGGGCTGTTGTATGATAAAAGCCCTTTTACAATTAATGAAGAAACTACACCTGATGCTAAATACGGAAGAAAAAATCCGATTAAAAATAAACCTTTAAACTTAGGTAAACCTTGAACGATTAAAGCTACAATGATTGAAGACGCTACAACCATCGGTACAAAAAGTGCCATAAATTTGAAAGCTACGAAAAATGCGCTCTGTACACCTGGACTTTTAAACGCTTCTGTATAATTTTCGATTCCAACAAAACTAAATGTTGGAGCAATTAAATTCCAATCAGTTAGTGATAGAAACAAAGACCACACTAGCGGAATTAGGAAAAAAACAATTGCATAAATAAGATAAGGACTGGCAAACAGCCAGCCCAACCTTCCTTGTTTAGTGCTCATTACTTAAGAGCCCCCTCAATAGCCTCTTTCATGTCTTTCCATGCAGATTTAGAATTCTTTTCACCTTTTACTACAGGATTGAATGCATATTGGCCAATATAAGTTTGAATATCATTGTATTTTGCGTTATCCATTGGCGGGATTGCATTAGGAACGGCTGCTGCATATGGTTGTAATGCTGGATTTTTATCAAAGAACGACTTAAATGTATCATTTGTTGTTAAATCATCACGTGCTGGTGGTAAGTTCGTTTTCTCAAGCCATTTCAAATCATTTTCAGGATTTGAATACACCCAATTGATAAACTTCATCGCTGCTTTTTGCTGTTCTTTTGTAGCAGAAGCATAGATAACTAAACCTTTTGTATCTGCAAATGTCTTTACATTTTCAGTAGAAATACCATCTGGTACTGGTGGTGTAGATAATGTATATGTCTCATTAAACTTCATGTTAGGGAATTTATCTGCCCAATAAGAGATTGTCCAAGGGCCGATATCGGTAAAGATGCCTAATCCAGTTTCAAATGGATCTTTAGCTTGTCTTGTTAGTAATGCATTTGATTTACGTAATTCATTTACGAAATCGAATACTTGCTCCCCGGCTTTCTTATCAGCTGTAAATTTAGAACCTTCTACGAATTTGTTACCTTCAGATGCTGCATCATATAACATGAAAAAGTCGAACCATCTTTTCCAAGCTGTAGGGTCTGCAAGGTCTGCCTTTGCCCAAACATATTTATCTGGATATTTTTCTTTTAATTTTTTCGCAACCGCTAACATTTCACTATAAGTTTTAGGTGCAGCGTTAAATCCTAATTCTTTTAAAATGTCTAATCGCCAACCAAACAGCATTGCATTTGAGTAAATTGGTAGCACGTATTGGTGATTGTCAGCAAACTGCCAACCTTTCATTGTATCGTTCATATGACGATTTTCTTTCACTTTGTCAAATCCATCTAATTCATCTAAAGGAACTAGTGCTTTACTATCAGCCAACTGTGCTGCAAATCCTCGGTTAATATTTTCAGACATTGTCGGAGCGCTACCACCTGCAATTGCAGATTGAATACTAGCTTCAGATGTTGGACTTTCTTTCATCGGACTTACATTTACTTTGATAGTTGGATTCTCTTTCGTAAATTGTTCAGCCACTTCTTTCCAATAAACTTGTTGAGTCGGATTTGGTGCAGCCCAAAATTCAATGGTCGTTACGCCATCTTTTGCTCCACCTTTTACTTCTTTGTTACCAGTAGAACAAGCTGATAAACCAGCAACAGATAATGAAGCTGCTAATAAGACTGATGATACTTTTTTCATTTTCATCTAGTATTTCCTCCAATGATTAAGATAGAATCAAAATTCTTTTAAAAAGAAAAACACGTTGACTATTTTTATATTTTTCACTTATGTACTTCATTAATCTGGAAGCGCTAACAAATACATGAAAAAAAGGTATAATAGTTGTTAGGTCATTCATAAAAATAGTTATTTGTGCCCTTTATTCACTTATCACTAAAAACTCACAAAAAACATGACAATAACATTACAAAAATATAAAAATAGTAATTTGTAACGTTATTAATCAACTTATAAGCTGATTATTCCACCTAACATAATTTTAGTCAAGTGAATTTTTACAGTTTTCATTGTTTTTTAATAAATAAGTTAATTAAACAACATTACAAATAGTTGCATTACCATTTTTGTAACGTTACAATATACTTACAATTAATTTTAGGATATAATTTATACAGATCGATTTAGGGGAGAAATTTATAAATGGAAAAGAAAGTTACAATGCAAGACATTGCGACACAATTAAATATCTCAAAAAACTCAGTATCACAGGCCTTATCCGGAAAACCTGGTGTTAGCGAAGAGACAAGAAAACTGATTCAAGATACTGCAGATGAATTAGGTTATTTCTATTCAAATGTTCGTACCCAAAAACAAGTTGATGAAAAAACAATTAAAACAATTGGATTAATAGCTTCAGATTTTGCGTTTTCTTTAACTGGATTTTTTGGTGAAATTTATTTAAGTATTCAAAAAGAATTAAAAACGAAGGACATTAACTTTTTAATTGAGTCAATTGATCAGCATTCGGTTGAAAATTTAATTATGCCTACTTTATTAACGAATCAAGAAATTGATGGATTGTTGATTTTGTCTCATATTAATACAGACTACACAGCAAAAGTTATTAGCTCAGGTATTCCTACCGTTCTAATTGACCACCATGAACCATTCCTTCATGCTGATTCAATTTTAACGAATAATCGCTTTGCAGCATTTATAGCTGTAGAGCACTTAATTAAATTAGGACATAAAGAAATTAGCTTCGTTGGAGATGTAGACATTTCACCAAGCTACCAGGAAAGATTAGAAGGATATTTTTTGGCTCTTAAAAAATATGGAATAAAACATGATGAAGACCTACTGTTAAATCACGCTAAAGAAGAACAGGCACATATTATAACTTTACTTGATCAATTTTCAAAACAACCTACAGCCTATTTTTGTGTAAATGATGGACTGGGTTTTCTAGTTCAAACTGAATTACAACGAAGAGGATACAAAGTACCAGATGACGTATCTGTATGTAGCTTTGACAATGGTCAGCTTTCTCAAATTGCAACACCTAAAATGACGACAATGGATATCGACTTAAACTTCTTCGGTAAAAAAGCAGTTGAACAATTATGCTGGAGAATTGAAAATAAAGACGAGCCAATCCATGAAATCTTATTGCCTACTAGACTGGTTATTAGGGAATCTACTGGTGAATTAAGAAAATAAGTACAAACAGGGTTTTAGAAGAATGGAAACTTTAAGTAATACAATCACTTATTTACACACCCCTACTTCATTTTGAGGTAAGGGTGTTTTTTTATTAACAAATAATTGTCTATTTTCTTACTTAACTGAATGCAGATTAGTTTAATAAGGAGTTATATTCTTCTTATTGAATTATTAAACTTAACAATAAATAAATACATCAGGAACATATTTATTAAAATCAAACACTTGTCCATTTCTTTTTGCTTGTCCAATCATAGGATATGATGTTGAGATGAAATTAAAAGGAAAAGGTGTGTTTATAATGAGTTGTAACTGTAATAATGAAAGAAATAATGAAAGAAATAATGATTGGAATAATAATAGAAATAATGACTGGAATAATAATAGAAATAACAATAGAAATAACAGAAGAGATAGAGAGATTACATTTAATGCGAAAGTTACGGTTAATCAAGAAGAATTCTGTCGTGCAGTAGATCGTTGCGACAATGAAAGACGCGATAATAACGGTCGTCGTAGTGACAGATGGTGGAACTTTTAAGTTCAAAAAAGCAGAAAAAGGAAATTCGTTTTTTTCCTATACTATTAATTGATTGAATGATAGGATCAATTTCTTTGACTAAATGAAAAAGACCACAAAATATATTTGTGGTCTAACTTTTCTTTATTGAACCAACGCATTGCTTTAGTTGTACAAGAAATCATCATTTTACATTAATCACTTAGATAAAAGGTAGGAAAGCACAGAAATATTTCTGTGCTTTTTTACTACCATGTCAACCAACAATTCTCTATTATTCTATAAATAATTTAAAAAGCATATTTTTAAACATTTCGAGTTTAAATCCTCAATATCATAGCCCTCAATTTTTATACTTGTTGTTCAATTCTTTACAATTAGAAGGATGGATATCTTAAAATCACGCCATATTTTAATCTAGTAATTACTAGTTCCTATATTACAGAGTTTTTTATTGATAGTACCCCATCCTCCATATAATAAACTTTGTCACAATAACCTAGCATTCGTTCATCGTGGGTCACCATGATTGCAGCTTTTTTTTCTTTTCCTTACCTCACTGGCAATTAATTTTACAACTTCATGGGCTCGGTTTGAATCTAGACTTGCAGTGGGTTCGTCAGCTAGGATAATACTTGGTTGATTAAATAGTGCTCGAGCAATTGCTACACGTTGACGTTCACCACCAGATAATTCATTTGGCATTTTTGTCAACTTATTACCTAATCCAAGTTCAGTTAGTATTTCAACTGCATATTGCTGGTCTTTTTTATTAAACTTTCCTCCCATTTTTTTTATTAATATGAGCTGGTCATATACAGATAAGTACGGAATTAAGTTTGAAGATTGTAAATTAAACCCAATTTCATTTAAACGAAAGTCTGCAAGTTGTTTAGCATTTAACGTTGTTAAATCCTGATCATTTACACTTACTATTCCTGACGTTGGTTTTAATAATGCGCCAATTATTGATAATAATGTACTTTTCCCAGAACCAGAAGGACCAACAATCGCAACCAACTCTCCAGAATTCACGGTAAAAGAAACTTCTTTTAAGGCTGTTACAATCGAATGTCCCTCTGTAAATTGTTTAGAAACTTTTTGTAGCTGAATACCACACATTTATTCCACCCTCCCTAAAGCTGTTAACGGATCAATTTTAGTAATTTGTCTTACTGAAATAATTGAACTTAATAGGCTAATGACTAATAATCCTAGTGCATATATTCCTACAAGTTTAGCATCTAAATCAAAAGGCATATTTTCTGGAAATGCAAGAGCAGTCAAATAAGTGAATGCAATACCAACCACAATTTATGTGATGAGTACTGGATATGGCATCAAACATGATTATGTATACGTCAAATATGCTGGAAAATACGTCGGTTATCTACCGAAAGCATCCGTTAAATTTTAAAATAAAGAGAAGGCTACTTTGTTGTAACGGGTTCTCTTTTCGGAGGGAAAGTTAATTATATTGTTGTAAATCTCAGTATTTTTAGCACTGCAATTAGCATTACATTTAACAGTAAATTAGTATAAAAAAGAGCATTGAATAAACCTTCAATGCTCTTTTCACTAATTATATTTCTAATCCAAGCCAAGTTCTAAACCGATTGGCAGCCACTCCATCTGAAATTATCCCACTTTCGGGGCTTGTTGTGAAAGATAGCCATTGCCAATCCTCACACCCTACAAATGCTAATCTTGACCAATTATCGATGAATTCCACAAAGTTATTTGCAATTTTAAACCCGTGACCTTCTCCATCGTCGTGACTAAGATAGACAATGGGGGCATCACCACTGTTTTTCATATCAAAGGCTAAGTAATCACCATTGCCTACCTCACAAAAAGCTAATTTGTTATGCCAAACTACATCATAATCATCTTTTGGATTAGGAAAAACATTTTCAATCCAACCTATACAGTCTTCTTCAAATTGGGGAAGAAGTTCTAAGCTCCAGTGTGGTGTTCCGCAGAAGATTTCTCTAAATTCATTCGGCTGCTCCATATTGTCGGGTAAAAACCAACGTAAGCTGAAATTCCCAGAAAACTCATTGAGAACTTTCTTGAAACTTTCAGGGAGAGTAACCCCAAGTTGTTCCTCTGTTTTGATTATTTGTTCAAGTGAAACTGGTTCATCGATAACCACTTCTTGAACTTCTCCACCAATCTCATTAATCCTAGTAGTAATAGCTTGAATTCTTTTTCGTATAAGTTCGTAATCCATCTAATCACCCCGAAATTATCCATTAAAATCGCACAATAAACGGTAAGGTCAATAGTTATTGTCCACTTTCATTTTATATGCTAATTTTGTGCTAATTTCAATACAATTTGAAAAAAATCTTGATTTGGCAATAAAAAAGACAGACTAAAATTTTGCTAATCGGTCTGCCAATTTATTATTTATTTTTATCTTTTCTCTCCCAAAGGAGAATCCGTTAACTTTGTTGTAGCCCTTCTTTTTTGTTCAATGTTCTGCCATAGAATACCTTCTGATCTTTCGATATTCCTGTAAATACAAAACTCATCGGAATTACTTTTTCCCAATGATCAAGGAAACCCTCAAATGGGGTTTCCTCTATTTTTATGTAATGATCAACATTAAAGTTTAACAGAGTCTATCTGGTAAATAGAATTAATTGGAAGAAGTAAAAAATCCATTGTTTAGCAAAGGTCGCTCTTGCAAGTATAGAGCTAAATCTGGACAGTTCCCTTCAACAATTTCCTTTGCAATAAGCTTTGATAGCAGCTGGCTGTAAACCGTCCCGTTATCACCAAATGCGAATAGGAAATAACTGTTTGGAAATGCTTCATATTTCCCAATAATCGGAATGCCATCGATTGTGCCTCCATAAAATGCAGCTAAGAAATATTCTGGCTGTACTTTAATAGTTGGAAACATCTTATTAAACTCTTCAATCAGTTTCTTCTTTTTGTGAATCAGTTTACTATCACGATCTTCAGAATACGAAGTATTATCATCAAGTCCGCCTATGATAATCCGGTTATCTCTAGTTGTACGCATAAATAAATATGGACGAGCGGTTTCCCAAATGAGTGTCCTATTATACCATTCGGAAAGATCTTTGACTGGGTGGGTAGTTACCGTATATGTACTTACAAAGGAAGCTTTTTTCTCCTTTTTTATCTCTACTCCTTCATAACCTGCTGCAAAAATAATATATCGTGCTTTGATAGAAAAACCATTCTTTGTAGATGCAATCATCTTATCTTCTTCTTTATCATAATGGTGACCGTTCATTTCTGTATGTTCAAATATACGGATTCCTTTGCTTGCGGAGTAATCCAGAAGTGCATGAGTGTATCTGAAAGGATTAATTTCTGCATCATTATATGAATAGATAGCGGCATCCCTGCTAAAAGGATATTTCGCTTCAATATCTTCCTTAGTTAAAAAAGTAAGTTCACAGTTTTGCTGTTTTAAAAATTCATATTCCTTTTTAAGACTTTCAACATCATCCACACAGCTTGCGGAATAGAGAGTATCTCTTCTGTTGAATTCACAATTAATGTTTACTTTCTTTGAGGCTGCTTCAATTTCATTTATGGCTTCTTTCAAAAGTTGTAAATGCCTTTTTATGTAACCTTCACCAAAGGTGTTAATCATATCTGTAAACATTTTTTCACCGGAATATTGAAGGAGGGCCGTATTCGTACTAGTACTGCCGCTGCCAATGGTTGATTTTTCAATTACAACCACATCTAAATTAGTATCGGAAAGATAATATGCACATTGTGCCCCTGAACTTCCACCCCCTATGATTAAAACATCACAAGATAGGTCTTCATCCAATGTTGGATATGATGGAGCATCAGGAAATGTAGTAGGCCAATAATAGGTTCCAGAGTGTAGATTCATTCATCTATATCCTCCAATTATTAAAAAGTATAATGTTACTATTTCCAACCTCTTTTTGTGTATGCAAAGAATTCTACTAAAACACTGTATAATATTAAATAATTGAAACAAATTAATTTCTTACAATATTTATTCCCAATTGAACAATTATTGAGGAAATATGCCATTTTAGTTCAATAAGAAAATCAACAATATATTTTAATAGACCCTAATAAAAAAGAAGCCGCTCCAACAAAAGCGACTTCCTACCCGTTATCATAAAATAGTTAAACTAAACTCTCCAAACGCTTATTTAATCGAATTCTCCAATCCTCAGCTAACTCAGGAACTTCCAAAATCGCTTTTATTCCTTCCACATTTTTTGGATCATGGAAATAAATCTCGTTGCAATAAAGAACTGAAATTTTATTTTTTTGAGTTTCAATTAATTCTATTTTCGAATCTTTTCTGATCGTTCCCTCTTTTAATACACGGCATAAGTAGCCTGTAAAACCAGTTTCTACGATTCTCTTAAGTGCTACATTCGTTCTCCTTGTAATTGTGTCACAAGGTATTCTGCTTTGTGTAATTTGTATAATTGCATCGCCAATTTGGTAGACATCGCCAATGCATACGTCTTTTTCTAACATATTTGTGACTGTAATATTTTCTCCGAATGCTGAAAGTGGTAAATTTAGATTAAACTCTTTTTCCCAAAGTTCGTAGTTTTCATATGGGTACACACATACAGCTCGATCGGGCCCACCGTGATGTTTTAAGTCAGCTACTCCATCACCTTTAAAGCCTTCTTTTGATAAGTAAACTTCTTCTATTCCTTCTTTACAAATCCCCGTTATCATTTCTTTGTTTTCGCCGTATTCCATTTTACTCGGTAATCCTACTGCAAGATTAATTAACTCAACTTTATTTGCCATGCCTTCCACCCTCTCATTTTTAAGTTTCTAATTGTAAAACTCGGTTTTATTTTATGTAAACTAAAATATTGGAATAAAAAGGAAAAACACCCCACATACAGCATTATATACTAATTTGAGACAATACCAATCTGCAAAATCATTTTTGTTTCAACTGTACGGCTAACAGCATAATAAAAGAAATTAAGACCATCGAAAGTACCCATAGCCAAGCCATTTTCATATTCCCAGCATCTATTGCTAAATAAATAGCTGTCGGGACAGTTTGTGTTTTTCCTGGTATGTTTCCTGCAAACATAAGTGTAGCACCGAACTCGCCTAGTACTCTTGCAACGCTTAATATACTTCCTGAGATAATAGCTTTTAATGAAAGTGGAATTGAAATCAAGAAAAAAACATTCCATTCACTTGCTCCACAAACTCTAGCTGCCTCTTCAATCTCAATGTCTACACTTTGAAATCCAGTTTTTGCGGATTGATACATAAGCGGAAATGCTACAATAATTGATGCAATTACAGCAGCCCACCATGTAAAAACAATAGGTTGTTTAACTAACCATTCAATCATTTTTCCAATGAAGCTTTGTCTTCCGAAAATGACTAATAGTAAAAATCCCACAACTGTAGGAGGAAGAACTAAAGGTAACATTAAAATTGATTCTAGAAGTGTCTTACCTTTAAAGGATTTCATAGAGAGAATTCTTCCAGCTATAGTTCCTAAAATTATAACGAAAAATCCTGCCACGATCGTAACCTTAAGGGAAATCTTAAGGGGAATTAAAAACTCTTCAAACAATTAAATTCCTCATTTCAAAATAAACCATATTTTCCTCTATTTTTTAATCTTCTATGAAATTACCTTTTGACAATTCATTCATCAAGAAATTTAAATAATTTTCTTCATCATATAGATGGAAATATTGATAATCTTTCAATCTACCCTCTTCAATCTCAAAATGGCTGATCACACAAATAATATTCGTTAATGACCTTAGTAAATTCAGATCATCCTCACTTCTTATTAATACTACTTTTGGATAACTTTCCCTTTTATAACCTTCAATAAAAATGATATCAGTTGAAAAAAAGCGATATAATTCAATTGTTTTCTTTAAGTCCCAATTAATAAAATTTGTTCTCAATGACAAGACTCCATCACCTTCAACACTAGAAACGATTGCTCCAGCATCCAAGTGACGACTACTGTCTTTGCGTTCTATTTCTAAATCAGGCGCACCGCCATGACCATGATGTTTTATAGTAGCAGCTAATAATCCTTGTTGGTTGGCCAATTTAATGAGTTTTTCAGTAAGAGTTGTTTTCCCACTATTTTGATAGCCTACAATTTGCAAAATGGAATAGTTCTTTTTCATCGCTCTCAATTCCTTTTTATTAAATAATTTTATTACAAGGAGCCTACTGAAAAAACACCATTAATACAAAAATCAAATTAATCGATTCTTGTATTGATGGTGGAGCAGTTTAGTAAAGTCTTTAAGAAGATGTTCTCTAAAAGATTTTTCCTTTAAATTTTCAAACCATTGTTTTATGATAAGAAAAACAGAATTAATTTAAGGGGTATATGTAATGGCTAAAGTCATCCATGAATTTAATGACTATATACGAAAACTGCGTAAAGAATTATTTGGTAAAGGCCCTGAAAGAATCCATACTGTTTTTGTTGAAAATATGGCTGTTTCAACTTTGTATGGAAATCTGACACCTACTGAGCTATTTATCGCTCAAACTTCTGAAGGCCGTGATATTGTACATAATGCTAGAACAAAGATGATTCAAGATGTATATGCGAAAAATCATCCAGTTAAACTAGAAGAAATCGTTGATGCTAAGTTTATCAACCTTTTCTCGGATATGAAAGTTGAAGAAGATATTGCGATTTCAGTTTTTGTCTTTGATAAAAAATTGGAAAACTTAATTGATTAGATCGTAGATGCTTCTAATCAATTAAGCTTATGTTCCAATCTTATTGATGGAAAAAGTCGCCGCTTTTACCACCCTTTTTTTGAACTAAAAACGTTTCTTTTATAACCATACTTTTATCAACGGCTTTACACATATCATAAAATGTAAGGCCAGCTACACTTACAGCTGTAAGTGCCTCCATTTCAACTCCAGTTTTTCCGCTGCATTTCACTGTCGCACGAATGATTAAATCATAACCATTAGGTACCTCTACATATTCAAATGTAAAGTCCGTTCCTGAAAGTGCGATCGGGTGACACATCGGAATAATATCAGAAGTTTTTTTAGCTCCCATAATTCCAGCGATTTGTGCAACATTTAGTGGATCACCTTTTTTAATTAATCCATTTTGAATTGCTTCATATAATTCCGTTGAGATCGAAATTGTACTTTGTGCAATTGCAACTCTTGTAGTGATGTCTTTATCTGATATATCGACCATTTTAGGTCTTCCTTCTTCATTCCAATGTGAAAATTCACTCATGGGAGTACCTCCGGGTAAGTCTTTAATTTGATTAATTAAATCCAGTCATTCGGACTATTTATATTCTTAAAGATGAGATCGTCACTTGAAAATTGAACAGTCATTATATTTACTTCACTGAATAATAACTGAACTTTTCGATTGTTTTTATCTAAAATCTCTTTCATTTTTCCGATGCAATTTCGATGATAGAGCGCAAATAGTGGTTGAAGTTTATCGGACTGGATTGGAACGATTGCATCAACATTTGTATTTGCTGCCCTTTCAATCATGTTTTTTACAAAGTCAGCTGTAATAAAGGGTGTGTCGCAAGCTAGGACAAAATACCAGTCATTGTTTGGTCTGTTGGAAAATGCATTGTACATCGCATACAGAGGTCCTTGGTATTCTTTGGCTTTTCCTTCAATGACAAAGTCTAAATCGTTTTTACTAAAATACGGAACTAGTTTTTCGTTCGTTGAAATGATAATCGGTGAAATCGAATTTTCCTTTAAGGCTTCTACACTATATTCATACAATAATTTGTCTTTATACATTTCAAACATTTTTGGTTTACCGTAACGGGATGACTTCCCACCTGCTAAAACGACGCCAGCTATATTCATTGCCTGTTTAATTCTTCCACAAAATGTTGGCATGTCGGTAAAATTAGTTTTGTCATTGCTAGATTTACAGCGTTCTTTGATCCTGGAATTACATAGATCGCTTTATCATGAAAGCTACCGGCGATTGCTCTACTAAACATAGCCTTTGGACCGATTTCTGTATAACTTAATGAACGAAACAGTTCTCCAAATCCTTGCATTTCTTTATCGAGCATTTTTGAAATTGCTTCATATGTAACATCTCTTTTGGTAAAACCAGTACCACCTGTTATGATGATCACTTGAATCGTTTCGTCTTCACTCCATGTTCTAACAATCGAATCGATCAATGCTATATCATCTTTTGTGATTTTATAATCATGGACGATATGTTTTTGCTCTTCTAATAAAGCTTTAATAAGTTTTCCGCTCTCATCATTTTCAACAGTTCTAGTATCACTAACTGTTAAAACGGCAGCATTAACAACCGCTTTTTCATTATGTTTATGCATCATTCTACCTACTTTCAAGCTTTATGGAATCCTTCATCCCCCACTTACTGGTGGAATAAATGCGACAGTATCTCCATCATTAACAATTTCTTCATCCGTTACAAACTCTTCATTTATAGCAGTCATAATCTGATTCAGTTGAGGTAAATCATATTTATTCATAAGCCAGTCTTTTAACTCTTTTACGTTTATTCCATTTTTATCAGTCACTGTTAATTCATCAGTTCCCGCTTTCTCTCGTAAATGAGCAAATAATAAAACTTTAATCATTTTGATTCCTCCACACTTGGTTTTCCTTCTTGGTATGATGTATTTTCTAATTGGTCACCAATCCACATCGTCCCATCTTCCCAAAACTCTTTTTTCCAGATCGGAACGATTTGTTTAATTCGTTCGATTGCGTATTCATTTGCTTCGTAAGCCACTTTACGGTGCGGAGAAGAAGCTGCAATAACAACGGCAATATCGCTAATCTCTAATCTTCCAACTCGATGAGTAATCGCAACAATTGCTTCCGGCCATTTCCCGTGGATTTCATCACCAATTTGGGCAAGTTTTTTTACAGCCATTGATTCATATGCTTGATACTCAAGCGACAAAGTCTTTTTTCCTTTTGTTAACTCTCTAACGGTACCAATAAAAACAGTAATAGCTCCTGCATTTCTACTTTTTACTTTATCTGAAACTTCCTCGACAACAATCGGTGTATCGACAATATTAAATAATGTTTGTTCCAAGTAAATCACTTCACTTTTCTTAAATTAATAGCATTCTATTTATTTACTTATATGCAGGTATGAAATCATGCCAAGGCCATTTACTTCCTTCATAGTCTTCTAATAATAATAAGTCGACTGACATACCTTTTTCATATTTCCTTGTTCCTCCAGGTAAAACAATAAAAGCATCTGTATAAGCTAATGAAGATACAGCGCTAGACTTATCAAAACCTGCTGGAATTGCTGTTAATTGACCTTCATGATAAACAATTTTACCTCTTACAAATCTTGTAAAAGGATTTGGCTTTGGAAAGTTTTCGCCTAAAATTGCCCTTACTCTTTTTAAATGTGGTGTTTCGTTAAATAAATAAGATTGGATAATCGGTCTAACAAATAGCTCAAACCCAACAAAACAAGCAGAAGGATTTCCAGATAAACCGAATAATAATTTATTTTCAAAATGCGCTACTGTTGTTACACTTCCTGGACGCATGGCAATTTTATTAAATAATACGGTAGCTCCTAATCTTGCATAAATATCTGGTAAATAGTCATAATCACCGACAGATACACCACCAGTCGTAATTAGATAATCAACTTGCTCTAACGCATTTTGAACTTCTGAAAAACAAGTATCCAAATCATCGCTAAACTTTCCTAAATATTTTGGAATTGCACCTGCTTTTTGAATTTGAGCAAGAATCATATAGGAATTACTATTGCGAATTTTACCAGGTTCAAGTGGTTCATCGATATCTAGCAGTTCACTCCCTGTCGCAATGACTCCGATGACTGGCTTTTTCGCTACTGGAACTTGACTATACCCAAAAGTAGCAAGTAAAGCGATCACTCCTGGGTTGATTTCAGTTCCTTTTTTAACAAGAATATCGCCTTTATGCGTTTCTTCTCCTTGAAATGAAATATTATCGCCTTTTTGATAAGAGCGTTTAATTTCAATAAAAGTTTTACCATCCGTTTTAATCTCTTTTGCTAATTCAAGCATGACAACGGCCGTGCAACCTTGAGGTATTTGTGCTCCTGTCATAATACGAACGGCCTGTAATGGTTCTACTTCATTTGGAAAAACTGAACCAGCTCCAATTTCACCAACGACTTCAAAGATTGTTGGATTTTCATTGCTTGTAAGAATAGTATCTTCAGATCGAATCGCAAAGCCATCATATGGAGAACGGTCAAAAGCAGGTATATCCTGATCAGCTTTTATGTCATCAGCTAATACTCGTCCATATGCTAAATCGATTGATACCATTTCTTTAGTTCCGTGTTTGGCAAAATCCATCACTTTACGAACTGCTTCTTCGATCGGTAGTGGTACTCGTTTTTCAACCATTCTTTTCATCCTCTCTCTATTAACCTAATAAACGATAATATAGTTTTTTAGCTTCCTGTATATCATGTGTTCCGTGAACAAAAACCCGTCCATCCTGAAAAACAACAAATCGATAATCTTCTATCTGACAAGAGATCAAATAAGGGTTCCGTACTACTTGTCCGTGTTGTTTTAGTTGAATTTCTAGTTCATTAAAGTCGTAATTTTTAGTAGTTGAAGGTCTAATTTGAACCGTGTTTCGCCCACAAAGTGTACTTGTTTTCGTTTGATTTTCAAAGGCTAAATAAGGATACGTCCTATTTGTTCCACATGAAGGACAATCGTCTGATTTAAGTTTCGTCACTTTAAAGGAAAAATGTTGATTATTCCATAAATCAAATGTTAGGAATTTTGTATTAACGGCTGAATAATCCTCAACTAATAGTTTTAATACTTCAGCAACCTGGTATGCCGCCACTAATTGTACCGCAGGACTAATAACCCCGGCTGTGTCACATGTCACACCAGGTACTGGTAATCTTTTTAATATACAATTTAAACATGGCGTTTTACTTGGTAGGATCGTACAACACATACCAAAGCTCCCGACACAAGAGCCATAAACCCAAGGAATGTCATATTTCTGAGATAAATCATTTATGATAAATCGAATATCAAAATTATCTGTTGCATCAATCATAACATCAGTGTCCTTCAAATGGACTTCCATATTATCTGCACTTGCGTCCATTACTAGTGCATTGATGTTTACATCTGAATTTATTTTTTGGAGACGCTTTTTAGCGGCTATTACTTTCGGCAATTTCTCAAATGCATCTTCTTCAGTATAAAGTTGTTGCCTTTGCAAGTTACTCATTTCAACATAATCTCGGTCAATTAAAGTTAACTTTCCAATTCCAGCTCTAACAAGTGCCTCCGCGCTAGCACTTCCTAACGCGCCTGCCCCAACAATTAAAACATGTTTCTTTCTAATTAATTCTTGTCCATTTTCACCGATTGGTGTAAAAAGCTGCTGACGTGAATAACGTTCTGACATAAGATATCCTCCATTAAGAGCAGGACCAAGCGAAAGAGATAAAAAGTTTTCTCCGGGTATCCTCACCAATTTTTTGCTTTTCTTGTTTTCCCTCTATTAAATAAAGCAGCATTAAGAAATCCTCATCATATAAGGAGTTCTGAATGCTGCTTAATTTCTCTGTTAACCGAACAGAGATACCAATCATCACTTTCTAATTTTTAGTTAGAGCATCATACAGAAATTGCATAAACTCCAAACCTTCTATTATTGGTAATGATTAACCACCTATATGGGACATTTCAATTTTATGTGATGATTTATCATTCATTTTTTTCGTATTACTTAATCGTTCATCTGAATAACGATCAGTTCGATTGCTCCATATCGAAAGAATCGTTTCTTTTATTTGTTCATCATCTTGGTTAGACCTTACCAATTCTTTTAGATCATAACCTTTTGTTGCAAATAAACAAGTATATAATTTTCCTTCTGCAGATATACGTGCTCTTGTACAAGTTGAACAAAATGAATCGGTCACTGATGAAATAATGCCTATTTCATCATCACTATCTTTGTAACGATATCGATTCGCAACTTCTCCTACATAATTAGCTTCTGTAAATTCTAAAGGCATGACTTCATTGATCGTATCGATGATTGTTTGTTTTCCTACTACTTCATCGAGCCTCCAGCCGTTATAATTTCCTACATCCATATACTCAATAAAACGAAGAATATGTTTTTGATCTTTAAAATACTGTGCCATTGGGATTATATCTTGTTCATTTTTACCTTTTTGAACAACCATATTGATTTTAACCTTCATTCCAATATCAGAAGCAGCTTGTATCCCTTCAAGCACAGACTTTACATTTCCTCGATTACCAGTCATATATGAAAATCGTTCTTCATCTAAAGAATCAATACTTACGGTTACTCTTCTTAAACCGGCTTCAAATAAATCTTTTGCAAACTTTTTAAGTAAAGTGCCGTTTGTTGTTAAAGCAATATCTTCAACACCATCTATTTTATTTAATCGTTCAATTAGTTTAGGTAAATTTTTACGTAATAAAGGTTCTCCACCAGTAATTCTAATTTTTCTTACCCCTAAAGATACAAAAATACGCGTTAATCTTTCTATTTCATCAAAAGAAAGTATTTTATCTTGTGATAAAAAAGAATAATCCTGACCAAAAATTTCTTCCGGCATACAATAACGGCAACGAAAATTGCAGCGATCGGTAACAGATATACGTAAATCCTGTAAAGGTCGATGATGTTTATCCAATGCAACATTTTTCATACCCATTGCCCCACTTCTTTTTATTTCATAAATGATCTGTTTTTAGTCTCTATTTCACAATACGCGCTTTGAATGAGTATATACATTAAGTGACTGATTTCGAATAAATCCCACTGTTGTAATACCTAATTCTTCAGCTAATTGAAGAGCTAATTCGGTTGGAGCTGATTTCGTCAGTATAACCTCACAACCAATTTTAGCTACTTTTAGTAAAATTTCAGAAGATAATCGCCCACTAAAAACAATTATTTTATCTGAAATTCGAATATTATTTTTTAGACAATATCCATAGATTTTATCTAATGCATTATGCCTACCAATATCCATTCTATTCAAAACAATCCCATTTAAATCACATAAAGCAGCATTATGAACGCCGCCTGTTTCATGAAACAAAAATGCAGACTGTTGCATCTCGTTCATTAATCGAAAACAATCTTGAAATGATAGTTGAACATTCACTTCTTTCATTTTTTTTGCAGTTAATGCATCATTTACAAAAACAAACCCTTGTCTACTCATTCCACAGCATGATGTAATATATCTTTTACTTTGAATATCTTTATAATATGGATTAATATTCTTCGTTTTAACATGGACAAAGCCTTCTTTTTCTTGAAACCATATGTTTTCAATATCCTCGTATTTTCGGATGACCCCTTCGGATGCTAAAAAGCCTACAACCATATCCTCAATGTATTCTGGGGTACTGACCATTGTAACGAATTCTTCTCCATTGATTTTTACTGTGACGGGAAATTCTGTGACAACGCTGTCTTCACTATCGTTTGTTTCACCATTTTCAAAGCGGAGAATTCTTCTTCTCACTTCAGTTGGTAGCATCGTTAAAGATTCCCTTCTTCTTGAAATATTTTTCAAATCGTGTTTTTTAGGAAAATATTCATTAAGAGATCAACCTTTCAATTCGTGTTTTGATTAAAAGGTTCATCTCTTATTATTAAACTCTTTTCTATTAAATACAAATTGTTTTTTCTATTATTCTTTTAGACCTTTTCCCATACCTTTTAGAAAGTTAATACCAAAACCAACTGCACGATTTACATCAGGATCTTTTAAAACTTTTACTAAATCAAAAATTCCTACTTTGTCATCCTTTTCCAGATGTTTATTTCCTTCATCGATTCCTTTTGTTACGGAATTAATTAGCTTTGTTGTTGTTTCTGGATCCACATTTGAAAGTGCACCAGCAGCTCCCATAATATGATTGATGATATTCGTGACTGGCTCGCGGTTCATTTGTTCTAAAGCAATTTTTGTAATTTTCTCTTTAGATTGTATCATTGAATTTGCAGCTTCAAGGACACCTGTATCATTTAATTCAGAAACGATGTTTAAAATTTTATTTAATGAATCTTCATTTTCTGCTAATAAAAGCTTCAAATCCTCAAGTTTCTGTTGGTTTTGCTCTTCTTTAGTTGGTACGTATTTTTGAATCGTCGTGATTGGTTGTGCCATTCTTATTCCCCTTTATTTTGTCGTTAAGTGGACGTATCCTTCTCGTTCCCATTTACGCTGAACCTCAACTCCATTTTGAGGGTTTCTCTTTTTATTACGTGGGTTCGACTTTGGCAACGGACTTTCACCTTCTACACGTAATACTTCCATCCGTACTTTTGTTTGTTTATAAGCTGGTGTATTTGTACGATGATCTTTAGCTGGACCTGTTAAGAAATTGATTGCAGATTCTTTATTTGTTGAATTCATCGGTAAGAACAACTCATTTTTTTGTACTCGATCAGTTACCAGTGCTGGTAATTTCAGTGCTCCATATGGAGATACTAATCGAACTAGTGAGCCATCTTTAATGCCACGTTCATTCGCTAGCTCTGGTGAAACCTCTACAAAAATCTCAGGCACTTTTAATTGAATACCGTATGATTTATTCGTCATATTCCCTTCATGGAAATGTTCAAGCATACGACCATTATTAATTAATAGGTCAAACTCTTCTGCAAACTCAACTGGTTCCATCCAATCAGCTAAAGCAAATCTTGCTTTTTTATCTGGGAAATTAAAACCATCCTCATAAAGAAGTGGCGTACTTGCCCCGTCTAAACTTCCCCAAAGGAAACTATCCCAGCCTTCCATCACTTCGTAGCTAGCTTGAGAGAACAGTGGTGCTAAACTTGCCATTTCAGCGAATATTTCCCCTGGATGTTGATAGTTCCAATTTGCACCTAATCGGTTTGCAATTTCTTGGACAATCCACCAGTCCGCCTTCGATTCACCAAGAGTTGGTAATGCTTGATATAATCTTTGTACTCGGCGCTCAGTATTTGTAAATGTACCTTCTTTTTCAAGTGATGGCGCAGCAGGTAAAATAACATCCGCATATTGCGCTGTTTTTGAGAAGAAGAGATCTTGTACAACAAAGAAGTCCAAATCTGATAAAACTTCATCTACGTGGTTGGCATTACAATCAACAAGCGCCATATCTTCACCAACTAAGTACATAGCTTTCATTTCGCCTTTTTCAATTGATTGAAGCATTTGGATATTATCTAAACCAGGTTTTCCTCCGATTTCAACGCCCCATGATTTTTCAAACTTCATGCGGGCCGCATCATCCGTTACATGTTGGTAACCAGGAAGCCAACCAGGAAGTGTACCCATATCACAAGCACCTTGTACATTATTGTGACCACGAAGCGGATAAGCGCCAGCACCAGGGCGTCTATAGTTTCCTGTTGCAAGCAATAAGTTCGAAATCGCCGCAGATGTATCAGAACCACCAGTATTTTGAGTCACGCCCATGCCCCATAAAATACAAGTTCCATCCGCTTCATGAATCATTTCAGCTATTTGAATTAATGTTTCCTTTGAAATTCCAGTTACACTTTCGGCATATTCAAGCGTATATTTCTCAAGTACAACTTTAAAGTCTTCAAAGAAATGAACATTCTCATTGATGAATTTTAAGTCATGCCAGCCTTGGTCAATGATATATTTCGTTACAGCCATTAACCACACTTGGTCTGTCCCTTGCCTTGGTCGAATAAAGATGTCAGAGCGCTCTGCCATTTCATTTTTACGCAGATCGGCAACAATCAGTTTTTGTCCATGTAACTTATGTGCTCGCTTAACTCTTGTCGCAAGTACAGGATGACCTTCTGCTGGATTCGCACCGACAATAATAACTAGCCCAGCTTTTGCGATATCCTTTATCGTTCCTGCATCTCCACCCATACCAACTGTACGGAATAATCCATCTGTTGCTGGTGATTGACAGTAACGTGAGCAATTATCAACATTATTTGTTTCGAATACTTGTCTTGCTAACTTTTGAATTAAATAGTTTTCTTCATTCGTAATTTTTGAAGATGAAATAAATCCTACAGATCCTTTTCCATATTCTTGTTTAATGGAACCAAGCTTACTTGCAACTAAATCAAGGGCTTCATTCCAGTTCGCTTCAACAAATACGCCATTTTTTCGAATTAAAGGCTTTGTAATTCGTTCTTCTGAATTGACAAAATCCCAACCAAATTTACCTTTTACACAAGTCGAAATTGCATTAACTGGTGCATCAGAACTTGGTTGAACTTTTAAAATTTTTCGATCCTTCGTCCACACCTCGAATGTACAGCCAACACCACAGAAAGTACAAACTGTTTTAGTTTTTTTCGTACGTGTTTCACGCATTGCTGCTTCAACTTCTGAAACTGCAAAAATCCCACTATATCCAGGCTCTACTTTTTTTACTAAATCGATCATCGGATCAAGTAACTCGTCGTTTAATCCAGTCATAAAACCGGCTTCACCTAGCATTGACTTTTCCATTAATGCATTACAAGGACAAATTGTTACACATTGTCCGCAACTTACGCATGAAGAATCATTAATCGAAACACCCTTGTCCCAAATAACACGTGGACGCTCAGCTTCCCAATCAATTGATAATGTCTCATTTACTTGAAGATTTTGACACACTTCCACACACTGTCCACATGCAATACATTGATTTGGATCATATCGATAAAAAGGATGTGTCAAGTCAACCTCACAAGAAGCTACCTTTGGCTGATAAGGATACTTTTGGTGTTCAATGCCCATTTCTTCGACCGTATTATGTAACTTACAATTTCCATTGTTATTATCACAAACTGTGCAATATAGTAAATGGTTTTCTAATAATCGATCCATTGCTTCAGTTTGAGCTTCCTTTGCTTTAGGTGAAGTCAATAGAATATTCATTCCGCTCATCGCTACAGTTGAACATGAGCGCTTTAGCTCACCATTAATTTCTACAATACAAGTATCACAAGTTTGTAATGGATCGACTTCAGGAACATAACAAATTTGTGGATGACTAATTTCGTTTTGATTGATGATTTGTAAGATTGTAGAACCTTGCTCTGCGATTACTTCTTTCCCGTCAATCGTGATTGTAACCATGTTATTTTTCACGGTTTTCCTCCCCTTTTTCCATAAAAAAATCCACCATGAAATACACATACCCAATAAATAGGTTTAATGTCTTCATGGTGGAATAGTTTATTAGCAAATCGTACTAACATACCAATCCATTTTTTTGTTTACTATATTGATAGAGTCATAACATCTCCCATACTATGATTCCATCTCAATAAATTAATTATAATCTTAAAATGATAATTAAACAATAGATTCACGATATGAAAGTAAAACGCTTACAAATGTATACTTTATTTATTAACAGTTGATTTTAACTTCTCAGCATTTCGATTCAGTTTTTCTACTGCCTCAACATATTCTTCTTCCAGCTCATCTATAATGTCAGCAATTGAACTGATTTTTGTAATTGCCCCAACACCGTGACCAGCAGACCATATTTCTTTCCAAGCCTTTGCACTGGATTCATTTTTCATTCCATCGAAATCGACTTTATCTTTCTTTTTCAATGTTTCAGGATCAAGGCCAGCTTTCACAATGCTAGGAATTAACATATTCGCTTTAACGCCAGAGATTGCATCAGTTAATACGATATCATCTTGCGTTGCATCAACTAACATTTGACGGTATTCATCATTTGCTAAGCTTTCCTTCGCAACAATGAATCGTGTTCCCATATAAGCTAAATCAGCGCCCGCAGCTTGTGCAGCCAAAATACTCTTACCAGTTGAAATCCCACCTGCTAACACAATAATGCCGTCCCAGAACGTACGAACACTATCAACAAACGCAAATCCATTTAAATTTCCAGCATGACCACCAGCACCTGATGCAACTAAAATTAGTCCATCTACACCAGCCTCTGCTGCTTTTTTAGCAAACTTCATATCACTAACATCTGAGAATACTAGTCCACCATAACTATGTACAAGATCAACCACTACTTTTGGAGAACCTAATGAAGTAATAACAAGCTCAGGCTTATGTTTTTTCAACAGCTCAAGTTCTTCCTGTAATCTACTATAAGAGCTATGAACGACCATATTCATTGCCCATGGTGCAATTTTACGCTCCGGCTCATTTGCACGTGCTAAAGCAAGATGATTATTTAATTGCCCCATCCATTGATCAAGCACCTCAATTGGGCGAGCATTCGGTGCTGGAAAAGACCCAATTACACCATTTAAACACGCTGCCTCTACTAGCTCAGGACCAGAAACTAAAAACATCGGTGCAGAAATAGCTGGCACCCTCAGTTGACTCCACCATTTTTCAGGAATTTGTTTACTCATTTACATGTCCCTCTTTTCTTTGCGGAATATTCAGATTATTAATAATGATACATTAGTAAACTATTATTTTCAACACTGTCTCTGTAAAAATGCTTTTTGAAGGCTATTCGTAATAGCCGGGCTACTTAACTTGATATACAAATATAATTTTTCGAATAATAAATAACTAGTCTATAAAGCTCAATACATTAATAGATTCGTAAATTTAACAATCTTATACTTCAATAGAAGATAGAAAAATATTATTAGAATTACAGTGAACGATAATATAATTAATTTAAACTTTTTAGTCCGATCCTTTCTCTTAACCCGTTCAAAATAAAAAAAGGGAAAAATTTCTTAATCTGAACAAATTGTGACAAAGTTCGACCGAAGAAAATTGTAGAATAGTCACATATAAGTAAATAATGTAATATAATTGTAATATTCTAATCTAAATTTCAGTAAACATTGATAGATGGACTACTTGGTTATGGGAGGAATTGTTTTGGAAAGTACTTTAAATGTTAAAGGAAATAATATTCAACGGGGAAGATCATTTAAACGGTCCTTGCCCTGGCATTTCATTTTGATTGGCATCATTATTATTATTACGCTTATCATTGTGTTCAGCTATCGAGCTAACCATTTTAATGCTCAAATCAAGGTAAACGGCATAAATTTAGGTGGTCTGAATGCTAACGAGGCACTAAAAAAATTACAAACTAGTGAACTTAAAAACATCGTTTATGTGGGCGACCAGAAAATCTTGGATGGAAAAGATACAAAGATGAGCTTTACGGAAAATGATCTACCGGCCATTAAAAAAATAGTAAAAAACCAACGGACGTTTTTTCCTTCTTCAAAAGAAAAAAATTATTCTTTAATGCCGAGTAAGCGAGATGAAGATCAAATTCACACAATGAAAAAACAGATTGAAGATAAGCTCCTCACTCTTAATAAGAGCTTAAAAGCACCAAAAGATGCGACTGTTCAATTGAAGCAAGGTAAAATTATTGTCTCTAAAAGCATTAGCGGTGAGCAATATGATATCGACCGTCTATTAAAAGACTATAATGGACAAGGATATACGAGTATAATCCGTCTAAATCCTGTATACATACAACCAATCAAAGAAGACAATCAAATTGTGAAAAATGAAAAGAATAAACTGCAAGAGCTACTAGGGCGTACAGTTCAATATAAGGTTCAAGATAAAGTTTATTCTTTAAATGCGGCTGAATTAATTCAAAACGCCTCTGTGTCAAAAGATATGAAAATTACGATCGACTCTAGTAATCTTAAAAACAAAATTGCTGAAATAAATAATTCTCAATCTACATTAAATAAAAATTTTACATTTAAGACACATTCAGGATCTGTCATTTCAGTTAAAGGAGAAGGCTATGGCTGGGCATTAGATGCTGAAAAAGAATCAACACTAGTTCAACAGGCTTTTGAAACAGGAAAAAAATCTATCTCTCCTACTCATATTATCGGAAATGGCTGGAACAATGAAGGTTATGGATATAATACGACCACAAACAATGGAATTGGCGATACATATGCTGAAGTCTCGATTGCCGAACAGCGTATTTGGCTTTACAAAAATGGCAAATTGGTTATCACAACGAATGTTGTTACTGGTAAACACATCACCGGTGAAGATACTTCAAAAGGAGTTTGGTATATTCTTTTTAAACGAACACCATCGACCCTCAGGGGCTCACATGTCGGTCTTGGTTCTTATGAAGTTAAGGTCGATTATTGGGCACCATTCACAAACAGCGGACAAGGATTCCACGATGCTAGCTGGAGAAGCAACTGGTCAAGCAATGCCTATCTGACTGCAGGATCTGGTGGCTGCGTTAACACTCCACCTAGTCTAATGAAAACCGTATATGATAATCTCAGCACGTATGAGCCAGTAGTCATCTACTAATAAATAGCATAATAAAAACACTGAAACCCTATGTACCGTTTCAGTGTTTTTTTATGTTTAGTCTAAGATCGTTACTTTCACTTGTTTTCTTCCAAAATTAATCGCATCTTGTTTATTTGGAATAAATACATCAATTCGATTTCCCTTGATGGCACCACCAGTATCTCCGGCTATTGCTACTCCATAACCTTCTACATTCACTTTACTTCCAAGTGGGATGACACTTGGATCAACTGAAATGACTTTTGTATTTGGATTCTTTTTTAAGTCAATTCCAGTTGCTGTAATGCCAGAACACCCATTACAAGAAGCTGTATAGGCAGATGCTTCCATTATTATTACTTTTGATCCAGCCGAATCTTTTGTTTTAGATTCGCTTTCTTTTGCTGTTGATGCATCAGCTTTTGTTACCGGTACACTTTCTTTTGCTGCTGGTACACTCTCTTTTGTTGTTGGTGTACTTTCTTTAGGTGTTGGTACACTCTCTTTTGTTGTTGGTGTACTTTCCTTTGTTGTTGATGCACTTTCCTTTGTTGCTGGTACAATTTCCTTTGTTTTAGTAGCATCTTCTCTTGATGCCGATGCAATCTTTGGAGATTCTTGTACTGACTTCACTGTTGAAGTAGTTTTAGAATTTGTTGCAATTATATTTGTCATTTTTGATTGAGCTATATTTTTTACGCCTTCAAAAATGACTAAGTTTAATCCAGGTTGAATTAGATCCGTATGTATATTGTTCCATTCTTGAATTTGCGATACTGTTACATCATGATTTTGTGCAATATCCCATAATGTATCACCTTTTTTTACTTCATAATGTTTTTCTGATGCAATGATAAGTTTATCACCAGGATGAATTAAGTCTGAAGTAATCCCGTTTAACATTTTAGTATTTTCAACGGTGGCATTATTCGCACGTGATAGATCCCACAAAGTATCCCCTTTTTTTACTTCAACGGTAGCAGCTTGCACATTAGCACTTACAGATACTGAGAGTGCAGCAGCTGCTAAAATGGTTGTAACTTTAATTTTGTTAATCATTTCTTTTTCCCCTCCATGTTCCTTTATTTGCTAATTTTTACTAATCGTAACATAGATTTTTCTCAAAAAAGTAACAGGGAGATGATAAATCATTTCCTTTCATCGCATGTTTATTACAGGTGTTTAACTAAAATTACTGAGCAAACAGCAAAAAAACGGGCTTTTTCTCAAACTCTTTTCAAAGTAAATAGCCCATATTACTCGGTATATAGCCCTTCCTTTTATTCTTTACTGACTATTACAAAATCTGACGAAGGAAATTACATAGATTACAATAGATAAACAATTTCAACAATGCGATTTTTCTTTGAGGGCTCTGTTAGAGTAGATTGTTGATATTCTTATCAAGTAAATTGTTATTTAGTTAAACATGAATATTAAAATAAAAAGGAAAAGAGATAAATGAGATGCTTACTCATTTACCTCTTTTTTTAAAATTAATGATACATGCACTTATTTTGATTTAATTGAATTAGCTGGTGATTTATCAAGCTCAAGATGATTTCTCAAACTTTTTGTTATTGCATTTACGCTAGTTTGATCCGGCATATAATAGTAAATTCTGTTAATATAATCGTCTTTTCCTTCCAATTTTAATGTCGTGATGTTTTTAGGATTAGCTTCTTTCATGTCATTGAATAAGTATAAGCCTTCAGACAAGCTCATATTTGTTTTGACATTTTCACTAAATACACTTGCATATTTATCTATTTTAAATAATGTTTTCGGAGACTTTAATTTATCGATAATTGCCAGCATAGCTTGTTGTTGACGTTCTTCACGTCCAAAATCGCCACGTGGATCGCGCTTTCTCATTCGAGCATAGGCTAAAGCTTCTGTTCCATTTAGATGTTGATTTCCTTTTTTGAAGTAAACTTTATAACGTGGTTTAGTATCCGAATATTGCCAAAAATCAAATGGAACATCAACATCAATTCCACCAATCTCATCGACAATATTTTTAAAACCACCAAAATCTACAGTAACATAATAGTCGATTGGGACATGCAAAAAGTTTTCTACTGTATTTACAGTTGATTGAAGACCACTGTTATATGCACCATTAATTTTAGATTTTCTTTTTTGATCTGGAATTTCCACGTATGTATCACGAGGAATACTCATTTTTTGTATTGTTTTATCTTTGGGATTAACAGTTACTAATATGATGGAATCAGTTCTACCACCTTTCCCCTTTGTTGCGTAGTTTTCGATTCCAAGAAATAAAATGGAAAAAGGTTGAGTATTTTTTATTTCTTGTTTACGCAAACTTGAGTGAAGAACTTCCCCCTGGGTAGCATTCTGTAATTTATAATATGTTCTTATACCCTTATATCCAATAAATGCGATAAGAATTAGAACGATCAATAGCAATATTCTAAGAGACTTTCTTTTTGTTTTTCTGATTTTATTTCTCTGTTCTGTCATTTGTTTAGCAAGAGCTCCTTTAGAGATATTTGTATGAGGCCATTAATTTGACTGATAATATTTAAAGCATTGCTTATAAGTAGAGAATTGACTAAGAGTTATTCAGCATATTTAGTATTTCAAGGCAATGATTATTTTATATCCATATTGTTAGCGGCATTAGGGGAATTTATTATATTTAATAGGTAACAAATTTTTTTGCTGGTATTGTTACTCGAACTTTATAGACTAATTCCCCTCGAAACAAGAAAAAGGACCTAAAATAGGTCCCCTGCACAAAATTAAACGCGATACTCATCCGCTCGCCAATTTTTAATATTTTGTTTAATCTCTTTCGAACTCAGTCCTTCATTTACCGCTTTTTCACTTAACGCTACAAATTCTTCATCACTTGCAAATCGTAATGCAATGATTTGCCCCATTGTTAATTGAGGATTTAAAGGTTTTCCAGTTAGTGTAAAATGGCGAAAATTTTCTTCCATTCGAATGACACGGTCTTGTACTTTGTTGGAATATAGTCTTGTTAGAAAAAACGATACAACTAATAAAAGCGAAGTAACTAAAATCAAGACTGCTAACCAAATATGATCGCTATTCTTTATTGCGCTGCATAGGTTAACGATTGAACCAATGATTGTGATTAACGCTAATGGTGCTCCAAAAAAGTGGAAAACTGGATGATATCTAACGTGATGATCTAAGCTTTGCGGTTTCATATGTACATCTCTCCTCTAAAATTGTTTTATGTCCCTATTCTAACATTATTATTCTTACTACTTATTTATCATTAAAGAATTTTTATTTACAATAAAAAAATCTAATAAGTCAAAAAGACTTACTAGATTTGAATTTATAATATATCCTTTTTTCAGACACAGCCTCGCTTATTACACTATACATATTTTCAACACCTTCATTAGAAGATTCAAAAGTATAAGCATTTTCTTCTAAAATTCCTAGGCTGCTGGCTTCTTTTGCTACATCTATATTTGCTCCCATGAATATAAATTCCCAATTATACTTTTCTTGTTGGTGATGGATAAGATGTTTGACTTTACTATACGTAAATTCAACACTCGCATTCTCTAACCCATCAGTAGTAATAACAAAAATCACTTTACCAGGTCTTTCCATCTCGTTACATAAAGACAATCTGTTGCCTACATTTAAAATGGTTTTACCTACCGCATCTAGAAGTGCAGTAGTTCCCCTTACAAAGTACTCTTTATCTGTTAATTTTACTTTACGTGCATCTTTCCCATCCCATAATACTTCATACTGATCGTCAAAAAGTACTGTTGTTACATTCGTTTCTCCATCAAAACTACTTTGTTTTTTCATAAATGCGTTAAATCCACCGATCGTATCACTTTCAAGCCCTGCCATTGAACCACTTCTATCTATTAAAAATATAATTTCTGTTTTATTCTTGTTCATTCTAAATCAGCCCCTTCATTCTTGATGTTATAATAATAACTGAATTAATTAGTAGGTAGGTCGCCTTAAAAGAGACATTTTGGAATGGGGAATTTAAAATGCTTAACCAAGAATTTTTGATTGAATTACAACAATATGTAAAACGTCATTTAGATGAAGTAAAAATAGAAGAATTACATTTTAGTAAAAATGAAATGTTTGCTGCTGAGCCTTTAGAAAATATAGAAATTGAAGCATTTATTAAAAATAAACTGAAGCCCACATTTAGAGAGCTCCTATTTAACTTTATTGATCAAAAAAATGTCAGTGATCCATTAGTTTATAAAAAGGCAGGAATTGACCGAAAACACTTTTCAAAAATCCGCTCCATTCCTAATTATCTTCCAAAGAAAAATACAATCATTGCTTTATCATTAGCACTTGAACTAGATAAAATTGAAACGAACGAACTCTTAAGTTCTGCTGGCTATACATTATCAGACAGTGATTTAAATGATTTAGTCATAAAATTTTTCTTAGAGAACAACGTTTATGATATTGATTTAGTCAACGAAGCATTGAACCACTTTAATTTAGATCCACTAATAAAATAAAGCAGCAAAATAAATAAAAAAACATCTTAAATCACCTTTTTCTGAAGTGATTAATAGATGTTTTTTATATTTTAGTAACTCACTTGATCTCTTCCATTATGCTTTGATTTGTATAATGCCTGGTCAGCTTGCTTTACTAATTTTAAATAATCTTGTTCAGTTTCAGCAATCAATGATGCTACACCAATACTTAATGTAACTAGTTTTTTCTCTGATTGCTCATGTTCAATCTTTAACTTTTTTATATTTTTACATAATCGATTAGCTATTTTAAGTGCATCATTCAGATCAGATTTCGGTAATAAAATTGAGAATTCCTCTCCACCATACCGTGCAACAATACCTGATTCGCTTGTCGTCTCTAATTGCAAATTAGTTGCTACTTTTCTTAAGCATTCATCACCTTTTGGGTGACCATATAAATCGTTATATTTTTTAAAATGATCTACGTCAATCATTAATAATGTCATAGGTATTGATGATTCATAGGATTTTGAACATCCATTTAAAAGTTGTTTTTCAAAGTATCTACGGTTATATAATCCAGTTAGACTGTCAACATTTGCGATATTTTCCATTTTCTTTAATTTTATTTCTGTATTGCGTGTTTTATAGGCTATAAAGTAACTTAAGAATAATGCTGGAACAAACATTAAAATCCAAAACCCAATCGTTTGTAGTAGCCTTCCTAATACAATGTCACCAATCGGTTTTAGCATCCATTTATCGATTAAATAAAAACCGATACATCTATACAGAATAATAATTGTAGTCAAAATAAGTATTCTCTTTTTTTCATCCCATTTTTGATAATTCATATAAAATCCCAAAAATAAAACAATCAAAAGCAAAAGAGAATCAATTAGATAAACATAATTCAATCCCTTAATAAAATAAAAAGCAATAATATCGAAGAAAAACATTGTCACTAAGGTGATATTCCCAAAAAAGATTGCTGCAATTTCCATTCCAAGAGCTCTAATTTGAATATTTGTTCCATGATCCGTGATAATCGGAAAATTTATTAATACAATCGTTAATAAACTCAATAGAATCCCGATAAAAAATTCTTGAAATTTCGATTTCCCTGCAAACTTTTGTCTTGCTTCCCCCCATAAGATGGAAGAGGTTAAATAAAAAAAACTAATGATGATTGTATGGGTTATGAAAATATTTTTTAAAAGCATAATCCCCTCCAGGAATTATCTTAAAATAAATATGATTATTTATAAATTATTAAAGAAACTGATCTATGGATTAAATTATCTTATACTTAACTTTTCCGTAATATTATTTTAACATACTTACTCAATCGTTTGTATACAATTTTTATACAATGTTCTTAATTAAAAAAGACGTCTATCTGTCTAACAATGACCTTAAGACGTCCTTTTTTAGTTCCATTCACGTTTTAATAGTTCTTCTATTCATTCGAAACATGATCTATTCAACAATTCCTGTATGAAGTATATCTAAATTAACCTTTACTTTAATTTTTGCACTCGAATACTGTTTCTCCCATTTTTTTTCATCAAATTCCCTGTAATGTGCTTCTAATTTTGAGCCGAAACCAATTGGATCAACATTATTTTTTTGAAGGAGTGATATAAGCTCTTTTGCATCTTTTTCAATATCCCTTTCAATTGCTTTACTTATTTGTTTAATATGTTTAGGAAGTACTATTGGTTTATCACCAGTATATTCTTGAATTCTGGCATTCATCTTCATATGAATTGTAAACTCTGGTTTTCCTTTTTTGATTTTGATATCATATTTACTTTTAGATTTTATATTATCAATTGCTACATAATCTCCATCAATTTTGAACTGATGTAATCCTTGTTTATAATTTTCTTTCATCCCTTTAAATATGAAAGCATATTTCCAAGGAATAATTGTTATAAGTTTATCTCTTTTGAAAGTTGCAATGCCATTTAATTTAATCTTGTCATTCACTATTTTTAACACCGGTAAATACGGATCCTGCCCTACTTCAAAATATTGATAGAGAAATGTCGAGAAATCGGTATAGGGAAAAGGTCCAGTCTCTGAATTGTGTATAAGGAGATCGTATAGATATAAAGCTATGTTTTCATCTTTATACTGTTTTAATGAAAGTAAATCACTTGTTTCACCATCAACTATAGCTAATTGTATGATATTCCCAACGGCTGGGTCCCGATTAAACGTATCAATAATTGGAAAAAAACCTTTTTTGGCTAAGTCCAGACTAAATGTAACAACTCGCATCTGACCTGACATTAACCGATACCTCATTTGACTATCTAATCTTTCCCTCACTTTTTTTATTGATTCTCCATTTGCAGAAGACACTTTAAATTCGATCTGTCCAGAAGGTCGAAACACAGGAAAAACAACAGTCCCTTTCAGTTGTTTCGGTTTTGGAAGGTCGAACCCAGCTGCTCCAATAATATTTAGTTCATTAACATTCGCAGACGGTACAAGTGCACAGCCATTTAAAGATAATGCAATACAAATAATAAAAAATAGAAGATATTTTTTCATTTTGCTTTCCCAGACTTCATTATCATAAATAGGATTGAAAAAAGTGGTATATAAACATAAAAAATGTAAAGTGCAATTCTACTTGTATAATCTGTAAATGCATTAATTTGATATCGAGTTTCAAGTAATTGACAAACGATAAAACTAATTACACTAATCAATATTAATGTATACTTTTGCTTCCATTTAAAAATTAATTTTAAGCCTCTGCTTGAGCTCCATAATAATAGAGCTAAAATTGAAATAACCTTTATTAAAAAACTGGAAATTAGTATATATTCAAATCTTTCTAAAAATGGAAAACGAATTAATTTAGCTATATAGAGTCTCGCCCAGATTACATGTGCAATTTGTTTTTCACTTAATAGTAAAAAAGTTGTAAAAGCCGATAAAGTGAAGACTAAAGTTGAAAAAGCGATTCCCCATTGAGCATACTTTTGAGAAGAATTTCCATTACGAATAAATGGAAAAACCATTAGTAATATTTCAAATCCCGCCATTGTATAGATTGATTTTTTTGCAGACAATAACAAATCTTTAAACGAATGATCAAGAATAGGTAAAATATTATCCATATGAATATATTTATGTGGCAAATGAAATAGCAAAGCATATAGCACTGCCGTAAAGATTCCAGATAGAAACGCAATCCCAACTACTACACGAAACCCACCTGATACAATATAGTAGCATAATAATAAAATGATACTCGATAATAGCCACGTTGATATAGACGGAAACATCCAAACTTGAACGATTTCAATATATAATCTTAAAACAGATATTGCTAAAATTAGATAATAGATTAGAATAACTAAACTTAAGATTGATCCGATAATATTACCAAAAAATTGCTTATGCGCATCAATAATATCTCCTTGTGCCTTCGATAACATTTTATACATAATCCATACAACTGCGTTAACAAAGAGCCCAGCAATTATGACACTGATCCATGCATCATAACCAGCATCTTGTGCGATGAGTCGTTGAAACCCTAAAACACCTACGCCTATTTGAGAGCTTGTAATAATAAAAAATAGGAGATACGGTGAAACTTGTTGTCTTCTATACGATGCCATTAATAAACCTCTCCTTTTTTATTCATCAAAATCACTCGGTGGACCAGGTCTTTTTATATCATTGGTTGCACGAAAAAGTGTAGCTGGTCTTAAATTCGTAGGTCTTTTTTTCTGCTTTGAAAATGGTAATCTGATCCATAAATCATTAAATGCCGTTTTCCTAAACGGATAAGTTCCAATATAGGGTCTTCCTAAAGAGGTTAATCGAAGCAAATGCGTCATTAAATAGATAAAGCCCATAAAAATCCCTAAAAGTCCAATTAGCTGAGCCATTATGATGACTGGAAACTTTATAAATCGAATCGTATTGTTAAATTTATAGATTGCAGATGTGTAGGATGCAAGTGTACCAAGTCCTACTAAGATTAAGAGAATATTACTCGTAAGCTTAGCTTCTACAACAGCTTGCCCAATTACAATACCACCAACAATACCAAGCGTTTGTCCAATTTTTGATGGTAATCGGAGTCCAGCTTCCTTTACTAGCTCGATCGTAATTTCTAAAAATAACACTTCAAAAATTGGAGGAAACGGTACAGATGCTCTAGATATGACTAATGATTCAAGTAAGCGAGGTGGAATTAGCTCATAATGATAAGTCAAAACTGCAACATAAAAAGGCGTTATAAATATCGAAAGTGCAAAACCGAATATTCTTAGTAAACGGAAAAATGTAGCAAGTTCCCAATTGACATAATAGTCTTCCATCGCGATAAAAGTCTCATCTATTAAAGCAGGAGTCAAAAGAACATTTGGAGAACCGTCAACAACAATGGCGATTTTCCCTTCAGTTAAACCTCCGATTGTACGATCAAGCCTTTCAGTTGGAATCGATTGTGGAAAAATAGAATGCGTGTTATCACCAATCATAGACGAAATAAATGAACTGTCCGGAATATGATCATATTGGATATCTTTTATCCTCTGTGTAACTGTATTAACATTTTCATCATCAGCAATTCCACTTATATAGATAACAGCAACATTCGTCTTTGATAGCTTCCCAACTACCAATTCCTCGACATAAAGATCAGAAATTGGTAATTTATTTCGAATTAAATTGATGTTTACATCCAAATCTTCTACAAATCCAACCTGCGGACCTAAAGTAGTAGCTTCCATTATAGGAGGACCAATCGTTCTGGAAACATTATTCGATATATTAACAAGTAAACAATCAGTTATATTCTCACCATACTGAATTACCATATAACCTTTTAGCAATTTACTTTTGATTTTAGAACTATCTGAAGTAATCGTAAGTTGTTGAACTGGAAGTTGAGACATCAAATCTTCAAGAGTATAATTCTTTGTCAAATATGGAAGTATTTGATCATGCATGATCTCAGACCTAATTAATGTTCGGTAAAAATAGATACTATAGTAACTATCATTCTGAAGATCACTTGAAGTTTTAAATTTAATAAAATCATTTGATTTCGATAATTCATCAATCCAATTTTCTTTTGAGGAATCTTTTTTCATACCATCTTTATAAGTTCTCATACCATTCCCCTAATTTGATTTTATTTTATGATTTGAAATGGGGTTGGAAATTATTCTAATTAATGGAAAAAAATACATCGTTTAACTAATTGAACATTTTTAAATTCAGATAATATTCGACCTACTAATACTAAAATACACCTATATTCCTTTATCAAAAATTGAATTATTTTTTTCTATAGCTTATCAATTGGATTTTTAATGTATACTATTAAGGATTAAATAAGAAGATCTTTTATGAATCAGTTAATACATTTATAGTAGGAGAATAAAATGGCAAAAGAGAAAACTTTAGAACAAATTGCATATGAAAAATTAAAAAGTTTGATCCTTTCAGGTGAGTATCAAACTGGTATGCATTTGAAGGAAACTGCACTTGTATCTGAACTACAAATGAGCAGAACACCGATTAGAAGAGCACTTGGAAGGCTTGTATCTGAAGGGTTGTTATCACATAATAACTTTCATGGAACGACTGTTACATATACTCATTTTACTTTACATGAAATTATAAATATGATTGAAATTCAATGGTGCTTTGCTGTATTTTGTGTAGAAAAATCCCAAAGGAAGCATACTCCATTTAATGTCAAACTACTTAGAGAAATGACTACCTCTATGGAAAAAGCATACAACGGGGATGATGCCTACAATTATCACCGAGCGTTGACAGAGTTTTATAAAACATTTTTACTAAATTCTCAAAATAATTTAATCATCGAAATGCTTGATAATCTATGGAAGAGATTTACTGAAGAAGCAACGTCATCGAATGTATTTAATGTAAGAAAAAATAGAATTCCACATACATTAGATTTATATAATTCTCTTATTGATCGTGTGGAAAAATCTGAATTTGATAAAGCAACTGAAATCTTAACTCAACTGAAAGAAGAAGCATTTATGGATTTAATGTTCTAATATGAATGCAATAAAAACATCTAAAGCTTTTAAGGCTTTAGATGTTTTTTTATTGATTATCGATAATTAACTAATAAAGTTATTTTTGTATACAATTTTTATACTCAAATCAATATAAATTTAACATACCTACTTCAGTATTCTTTAAACACCAGCCTACTTCACATATCATTTGATTCATTCAATTAGATATTTCCCTTTATTACCAAATAATTGAATCAATTATTTTTCTATACTATTTAGTCAATTTTATTGTATACTTTTTGTATAATATTAGTTCTATTGATTTGTAAGTATAATGAGTGCATTTATAAAAAATCCCACTCAGTTTAGCTGGAATTAAAATAACACTAGAAAGTAGGATGGTGAAATACTTGCCAAATAATATAACACTAGAACAAAAAGCATATGAAGAAATCAAAAAATTTATCATACAAGGTAAATATTCCCCTGGAACATATTTAACTGAAGCATCACTTGTAAATGATTTGAACATGAGTAGAACCCCTATCCGAAGGGCGCTTGTCAAATTGGAATCAAGTGGTTTAGTTAAACATTTTAAAAACCAAGGCTCAATGGTGCAAAATATTCAAATTACATTGATGGATATCGTTAATTTTTTTGAATGTCGATTATTTTTAGGCATTGGAAGCATTGAAAAAGCTAAAAGGAAAATGCTTGATTTTCCAATTTATGAAATGTATGAATGTACTCAGTTATTGAAAAATGCGGTTGCTGATGATGATCATGATTTATATTACTTAGAAGCTAATCGTTATCATAATCTTATTTTACAAACGAGCCAAAATGATTTATTAATGGAAACAATCGGAGCTTTACAAAATAAATTTGAGATTATTGCAAGTAAATATTATTCCTATAGAAGAAGTTCTGTTGAAAATCATATTAAGCAGTATGAAGAATTAACTAAATTTTTTGAAGAAAAAGAGTATGACCAAGCATTGAAACTGTACAATGAAATCATGAAAGAAAAAATACAATCATTATTTTAGAAATAAAAAAACCTTATTCATAAATTAGAATAAGGTTTTTTTTGCTGTTGAAAAAAGAAATAACAACGAAATAAGAATGTCTTGTTGATTTCCACTACGGGTTGCTCGCTTTCCATGGGGCATGAGCTGAGCCTCCTCGTTCCTGCGGGGTCTCACCCTTCCTGCATCTCCCATAGGAGTCGAACATCCCTTCGTTCCAATCAACTCTTCAAATATAAAAATTAATCTTTAAATCATTAGAATAATCATTATATAAAAAATACTGTTTTATTGACTAAATATATCTAAAAGTCAAATTCAATTTCTACTAATGCAACTTTACATTTGCAATTAAAGTAATCGCCTTTTTGACTTTACTTTTTAAAATGAGCGTATTCATTACTTTTACATTGATTTTTGAAAGAAGTCTTAAATAATTTTCATAGAAATCATTATTTAAACAATTAAGAACGTAAAAAATAATATTTAATCAACGGGTATTAGAAACTTCTGCATACTTTTTATATTGACTCCTATATCTTTCAATACATTGAAAAAACCTTATTCATAAATCAGAATAAGGCTTTTGTTTTTTTATTGATTTTAGTACTTAAAAAAGAACACTCTAACAACTTAAGCTGTTACATCTCGTTTTGAAAATACAACTATTGATAATCCTAGGAAAATAACAAAATAGACTAATAGCATAATTACTGAGAATGTCATTGTCATGCCTTCAACTGGTGGAGTGCCATTAACGTACTGCATTAAGTTTGTATTGGCAAATAAGATAAACTTTGTCCAGTCAAAGAATCCCGACAAAATAACTGTTACTGTATTTCCGACTGTTAATAGTAAAATTGAGATCCCGATCGCAATTGTATTGTTCCTAAATACTGTTGACACCATAAACGCCATCGTAGCAAGCATAAATGTTTCGATAAAACTCATTACGTAAAGCTTTGCAGAATAGACAAGCCTACTTTGCTCTTCAACATGGCCATCGACATATGCTAAATATGAAGTATTCCCACTTCCTGCACCAAAAAGTACTAAACCAAGTAGATTCGAAACTAGAAATAATATAAATAACATAGCAAAACCAAATAGAATACTAGTTAAATACTTTGACATAATTATTTTTTTTCTAGAAAAAGGACGGATTAGTAATAGTTTAATCGTCCCCCAATTAAACTCACTCGCTACTATATTACCAGAAACTATAATCGTAAATAAACTTACTAATATAATTAAACTTGATGAAGTATCCATAAAAGTCCAAACATTCGTCTTCTCATCTGGTGATATATTATGGTCTATTCTATACTCATTAATTGCAATTGATCGTTCTAAAAACTGTCTTTGAGGGTCTTTATTACTTATACCTTTTAATTGTTTTTTATCTTCTGCTGTTTGTACTTGTAATGTTTGCTTCCAATTCTGATCTGCATTTTGCTCTTTTTTATGTTCATAATATTTTACAAAAGCACCAGTAGCACCAACAAGTAAAACAATAAGGGCAACCATTACAATAGTACCTGGTCTTTTAATAATCTTTATCCATTCATTTTGAATCAATTTTAACATATTCTAAGTTCCTTTCTTTTGGAAATTCTAAAGCATCAACAAACTAATGAGACTACTAAAGAGATGTTAAACATTCGTAATTTCTAAGAAACGATCTTCCAATGTTTTTGCATTTGCTTTAAATCCATATACGCGAATGCGATTTTCGACTAATAACTCAATTACATTCGGTACATCTTCTCTCGTTAATTCAATATGTATTTCTCCATCAACTAATTGCGCATTATGTTTAGATAATACTTTAAGTGCAGTTTCATTATTATTCACTTCAATTGAATACGTTTGAACATCTTCAGTTGTAAGCTCTGTTACTGTTTGTACATCTACAAGCTTACCTTGTTGAATAATACCAATTCGATCACACATCATTTCCATTTCTGCTAATAAGTGACTCGATACAATAATGGCCATGCCTTTTTTCTTCGTAAGAAGCTGCAAGTGATCTCTCATTTCTCGGATACCCGCTGGATCAAGTCCATTCGTAGGTTCATCAAGAATTAAAACCTTCGGATCATGCAATAAGCATTGAGCTAAACCAAGACGCTGTCTCATACCAAGAGAATACGTTTTAACTTTTTGACGAATAGCTCCTGTTAAACCAACAAGCTCAACAACTTCATTAATTTTCTCTTTTGTTACATTCTTATCCATTCGAGCATATTGCAGTAAATTATCATAACCACTTAGAAATTTATACAATTCTGGATTCTCTACAATTGCCCCTACATTCTTAATTGCTTCTTCAAAGTTGGACTTAATACTATGACCATTAATGACAACGTCACCTTCAGAGATATTCATCAAACCAACCATCATTCTGATCGTCGTCGTCTTACCAGCTCCATTTGGACCTAAGAATCCAAAAACTTCGCCTTCAAAAATATCAAAGCTTAAATCAGAAACAATCTTCTTCCCTTTTATTTCCTTTGATAAGTTCTTAATTTGTACAATTGCCTTTTTCATTTCGTCCTCCTTATTTCCAATATTTTCTAAATTTCTAATAATATTTTAACAAAACTAATTGAAATGCAAAACGGTCTAAAGTCTGAGTTTGTTAATAAATGACAATTACTGTTACGTAAATATGAAAAATATTACATTTTTCGTTTATTTTGTAATCTTCCCTAGAATTCTTTTTATTTTTTTGCGTTCAAATCTTAGGTAGTTTTACATACTTAATTTTTACTATATTAGGAATTCATATAAGTTCATAAGTACCAAAATAAAAAAAAGCCTTATCCCTTTTATTTGGGCTAAGGCTATTTTCTAGGAAATTAACTTTTTGAAATTGGAGCTAAAATTTTATACTTTTTGTGGTTGATTACAGTGTGATCATGATCGTAATAATTACGGTGGTTACGATCATTTCTCATATCAACAATGACAGAGTTTGAAAGAACTTTTGTTACAATACCTTTTACTGAATTGGGCTTGATCTCTTTTACATTATCCTCTTTTGGCATAAATTCGACTTCGTCACCTGGTCTTACATAATATTTATTCATAGTTATGATGGTTTTATTATTTTTGCACATATGTTTATCACCTTTTTATTTACTTTTATTTAATATTACAAAAATATCAGAATATTCAAAAGTGAACTCGATACTAGATTTCACCGTGACGGTGTACCTATAAATCTATGTCGATATAGTTTTAGATAACTAGTTCTTTTTTAGGTGAAGTGAAAAGAGTTTAGCGCGATCATTCCTACTTGATCTCATTGAATTAAATGATGTTTTGTCAGCATGTATATCGCCTTAAAAATAAAAAAAGACTGTAGACAAATTCGATTTTCATCGAGTAGATATTTCAGAATTAGATTCTATGTTTAAAATGGCATTTGGAATAAATCAAACATGGTTAAAAAATAGTGGTGGAACATATGTCTACTCAAAAGTATCAAATCAGATGAAACAAAACCCACCATCTATTGGTGGGTTCGATCATATTATTTAACCAACGTTTACAGTTAGCTTTATTTTTTCTGTAGTCATACCAATTAAATAATAAAATGAAATTAATTTACTGCACGGTTCAATTCTTCACGAAGTCCGTTACTAGCTAATTTATCCATATTTAGAAGCAGCGTTTTAACTTGTACAAAATCAACAGCACTTTCTAGTTCAAAGGTTGCAACTAGATTGTTGTTATTGGTTTTAGAAACTTTCATTTTGTATTTACGTTTACGGAATAGTCGTTCTACCTTTGTTCCACGAGCTACAGAAATTCTGTAGGTGTCATTATTATAGACTGTACCCGCATCAAATCCATTGTATGAAAAATTTGTATAATCCTCAGTAGGTATAGATACATCGATGTCTAGTTCTTTGTTAAGAATAAAATCTTTCAGTAGGTCTAGTTTTGTCATTTTTAATTCTTCCTCCTTAGCCACGGGTGGCTTCTCTTGTAGTCGGAAAGTCAACCTCTGAAATATTAAAGGTCAGAACTCATATAAATAGCTCTTCTTCCTATTCAAATTACCATTTACCTCAAAATGAACTTGAATAAGATTAATTTTATCATAATAGTCCGAAAACATATAATAGTACCTATTTTTTTATAAAGTCATTTCCACCATTAGATAAATCATCTTGGACGGTTGTGAATTCATTTTCACAAAGTATCCAACCTATCTAGTCTATTTGTTGAGCTTTGACTATTTAGTATTAATGGATAACGACTATTAATTTTTCTAATTTTTTTATCATAATTAACTGAATCTATATTTTCTTTAGCTGGTCAAGAGTAGCTTTTTTATACAAATCATAATTTGCTTCTTTACTTAAGAACCCTATAATTAATGGATTTTTCAATTTTGTTTTGTACCTTTTCAAAAGCTCTATTTTTTTCTTTAATATTGATCGAAATATTATTCATAATATCACCTCCTCAATACATAAAGTGAATTGATTTTAGTCTAATAAACTATATTTTTTGCAATAATTTTAGTGCAAAAATCAATATCAAAAAAAGAAAGCCGTTACCTTAAAGGCAACGACTTTTACTATAAATTCAAAAACTATGTATTAATTTATAATAGATTTCTTTCAACTCTTTCAATTATATTTCATATTTAGTTGACCTTGTTAGAGAAGAAATTGAATGAGTTGAAATTATTCCATCTTTATTTACTTTAATACCATGTAAAACTCCACCATATGCAGCAGCCCCATCAATACAGATCTTCGTTTTACAAGGTGAATACCAAATATCGAATTTCCCTTCAGTTTTGTGAAGAATTGATGTTGGTGTATGACCGAAAATAAATGTCTTATCTGTTTCATTTTTTCCGTAATGGAACTCATCGCGAATCCAGTAAAATTCCTTGTCAGTCGTTTCTTTCCAATCTTCAAGATTCAGATCGACTCCGGCATGAACAAATACATAATTTTGCCATTCGAAATACAGTGGTCTAGATTTAATAAATTGTAGTTCAGCTTCAAATTGCTCTTTCATTAATTGCGCTACTTCATTAGGACCTCTTTTATTTGTAATTTCAAATTTAAAAAATGAATTAATTGTTTCTAAACCACCTTGTCCGTAGTAATACGCTTGTTTAAACTCAGGTTGCTCAAGCCAGTCCAATAACATTTGCTCATGATTTCCTAGTATAACAACCGCTCCGTCTTCTTTTTCTAATTGCTGCGCTCTTATCAATACCTCGTATGGATTCTCTCCACGATCAACTAAATCTCCTAGAAGTACTAGCCTTTCATTATCTGGGTTCCATTGTTTAAGTAATGTTTCTAATTCATTTATGCTTCCGTGTATATCTCCAATTGCAAAAACCGTATCCTTATCCATACATCCAACCCCTTCTGTAAACCTATTATTCCCACTAAATTGTTTAAATAATATAAATAGTTTAACAAATGTAAATTACTAAAGTAAGTTATCCGTCTTATAGCCTTTTTACTTAATAAAATTTTATTTAATTGTCCAATTATAGCTAGGATAGTTTCTATAGCACAGGGAATAATGAAAAGGTAAAATTTTGGTAAAGGGGATTTTTGAAATGAGTAATGAGAACAAAGATTTAAATAACAGTGACTTTTTTATTGCAGATTTAACTAATGATGCGAAGAGTAAGATTGAGAATTTGGAAGAGGAATTGGATATTACTTTGGTTGCTTATGATTGTAAGAAGTGAGATTTAGCTCATTAGGTAAAACGACTGCTATTAGTTAGTCAGTCGTTTTATTTTGATAGCAGAAGTTACTTTTTTCTTTTACAAAATAGAATCCTGTCCGGTTTTCTTGTGGAACAAATCCTTGTTGTGCCGAACTATTTTCAACCATATTTTGCCCTTCAACAGCAACAGTTGTAATGATATCTCCACCACCAAAACCTTCAGAATAATTTTCTTCTTCTACAATTTGAACACTTTTAGAAGAACCGCTAATTTCATTACTGGCTGGTTTTAAAAAGAAAATCAACAAAATAACAATCACAATAAAAGTTAAAATAAGAAATAATATTACTCTAAAAAACTTCTCCATTATACTCACCTATTAGTTGAAATTACTATTTAAAACCATTTAAACCCCAACATAAACTAAGTTAATCCAAAGAGATGATACTAGAATTAAACTCAAACTAAGACCAATGTTGACCTTTTCCTTCCATCTCCTATTTGATGAAATGATTGAAACTAGAAAACTCAGCAAGCTTAATAAAATACTAATACAATTTAAACTTAAAAATATATCGAAGTTGTTAAATCCGTTGAAGGTGACATTTAAAATGAAAATTGAGTAACTAAAAATAAGATAGTAGAAACTTTTCAAATTTAACACAACCCCCAGAAAACGTTTTGATTTTTTGATTATATTAACATATTAATTTCTGGTAAAATGTTCTAAATTTGAAAATTGTATGAAGGTGAACTGATTATTAACGTTTGTTCCTTAAATTGTAACAATTACTCAAAATCTCTTTTATAATAAGTGTTAATTTAAAAGGGGAATTGAAAGCAGATGAGAAGTTATTGTTGAACAACGAATTGATTATGAAAGAAGTAACAGAGCTTTGAGGAAGATGGACGCTGAGGATATTTTTTAATTCCCGAAAATTCATATGTAATCGCAACTAATATAAAAGAAAAAGAACGATATCGAATTATCGTTCCGTTAAAAGGAAACACAAAAGTTAAGAGTAAAAATGACAGAATTCCAAATGAGGTGATTCTAAAAGAATTTAATGAAGCATTAAAGAAATATAAAGAAAACAGTAAGAACGAATTATGATTAAAGCTACGCCTCAAATATTGAGGATTTAAATCAATTAGAATCACCACATTTGAAGGTTTCCTAGGATCACTTCATTTGATGAAAAAATTCATCCAATGCTTCTTTCATCAATTTATTCGGATAAGAACGTAACTTGTATAAAGGGGTATCATTAAGATCAAGATTCAAATGAAGTAAACTAATAATTTCTCCTTCTTCAGCCTTGTGATAAACATAAGATTCAGCAAGATAGATCATATCATTCATTTTTGAAATAATACTTCGATCGCTTGTCGCAGTGTATTGAACTTCAACTAGTTGTTTCATATATGCATCAACTTTCTCAACATCAAATTCGTTTGCCAGAAAATTTGTCACAATACTTCTCTTCATTAACTCTTCAAAATTTGTAAAATCCTTTTTAATAGACCATACATAACAAAACAATATCTAGTTACATTATTCATTACCAATACACACTTTTTACGGCCAATTTTAAAGATATTAGCATGCCAGCAAAAAAGTTGATTTTCATTTGATAAATCTGGTTTCTCTACTTTTATTTTCATTTCATCTGAAAGCTTTTTTGTTAGTTGAATGTACATGTTTAAGATCCTCGTTTATTAATTATTTTTAGTTATATTCTAACATCGCATCAACTAAATCCAGTATATAAAAGTAAATTTAAGATTATTTTACTTTATATATTGGTCTATTTAAAAAGCGATTAAACAGTAGTATCCCTCTTTGTCATTAATATGAAAGGTTCTCAAAAGTTTCATCATAAAAAAAAGAGAATCGTCAAATGATTCCCTTCTTTTATAATATAAATTAGTTAATTCTTAAAGCTTAACGCTCTTGATTGTTGTCCAACCACTATATACTTTAGTAGTTCCAACTGTTCGATACGTTCTTACTTTATAGTAGTAGGTCTTTCCTTTTGTTAAACCGCTATTTGTATAAGAAGTTGAAGTTGTTCTTTTTACTAAACTATATGTTCCAGCACTTGAGGTAGATCTGTAAATTTCATAACCGCTTGCTCCACTCACAGAACTCCATGATACTTTTGAACTAGTTGAATTTACTTTAGCGACCTTGAAATTAGTTGGAACTGATGGAATTGGTTTTGCGCTTACTATTGATGAATAATTTCCATAGACCTTCTTACTTCCGACTATTCTGTATGATTTTACTTTGTAATAATAAGTTTTATTTGTTGTAAGCCCTGTATTACTAAAGCTTGTTGAAGTAGTTGTACCAGCAAGTGAATATGTTCCCGTACTTGTCGTTGAACGGTAAACTTCATATCCACTTGCTCCACTTACAGCTGCCCAGCTCGTTTTTACACTATTGTATGAAGATGAGACTGCTTTTACGGAAGTTGGTGTAGACAGAACCGGTTTTGCAGATACTGCCTTACTATAATCACTGTATTGTGTAGGTGTTCCTGTTTTATAAGACTTAATCTTATAATAATAAGTCGTACCTGTGTTTAAAGATGTATTAGTATACGAAGTACTTGAAGTAGTTGCTATTTTCGTATATGTACCTGTACTGGAAATAGAACGATAAATCTCATAACCTGTCACATCATCCGCTTTTGTCCAGCTTAATTTAACGCTATTATATGAACTAGCTGCTGCCTTTACGTTAGTAGGTGAAAGAATAGGCTCCACATAATTTGGATCTGTTGAGAACCATCCATATATCGTTTGATCTGCACGAGAGTCATAACCCATCCCGATTCGAATGAGAGGATAGCCAACTGTTTTTTTCACTAAAATACCGTAATAAACTTCAGATTCAGCACCTGGATATAACTCTACATCGAATTCATCTAAACCTTCAAACTGGCCTGAAAATATTGCTGTATCAATTGGGTTAACTTTTTGACCAGACTTCGTATAAAAACTATCGTAACTATAAATTACATCATAAGCGTATAAAGGTTCTTCTGGTCCTGAGACATATTTTAAATTAAAACCCATCACAATCCATTCTTCATCATCTGCAGGTTTCGTATTATACATATTTTCATTCGCCACAATTTCATTTGCTTCGTCACCTGTATACATATCAAATAATTGCAATTCTACTTCTTTAGGTGTATCCCACTCATATTCTTGAAGTGAAAAGTTATAATTAAACCATGCACTATATGGCGTGCTACGGTCTCCTATTTCAGCAAAAGCTGATTTTGAATTAAATGAAAACATAATTAAAAATGTTAAAAATAAGTACATAAAACTTCTTTTATTCATGATTTTCCCCCTATTGTCTTTCATTCTATTGCACTACTACATACCTAAACGCTCTACTATTTATACCTCCTAAACTTGATAAATTTATTATATAAAGCAAGGTGTTCAAAAATTTGAACATCAAAAAAGAGAATCAAATGATGATTCTTAGATTATTCGCATATGATAATAGTTTCATATTTTATCAAAACACTCCCAAATACTTAAGGAGTTTAATTGATTTAATAATATAAATTCCAATTAAAATCGTCATAAATAGTCTTATTTAACTTAATTACTTTCAAATTCTATTATTAAAATTTCATTAAACAAGCCTATAGTCTTTCTAATTGTCGAAAAATAAATGTGTATTGAAGCCCATAGTTGTACCTGATTATTTGTAGTAGCATTAGAGACCTCAGTGTTCTTAATAATAAACAAGGGGTGGTTTGGTGCTTAATAAAAAAATCTTATCATTGGTTACTTTAGGATTATTAGTTTCACCATTGTCTTTAGGAACTGTTAAGGCAGAAGGAAAGGGATACGATTTATCAAAGAAGATGATTGAACATCAGGTTAAAAAACCTCTTCAAAAAGGAATCCTAGATTTTCATACGTTTAATCAGCTTGGAAAAGAAGTAAAATATGCTCGATCCTTTTCAGTAAAAAGCTTTAATAAAACGGGTACTATGAATAAAGATAATGTCACTAGTGCAGATGATGATTTTATTTATGAGACGGAATATAATGATGAGTTTGCTTATGCAGATAATTCATCATATGAGAAAATCTTGATTGGGCAGTTACTTCCTTTGTATGATTTAGATTTACATAAAGTAGTCATACCGACTGATGGAGTTTTATATATAGCTGGGGCAACTAACTCTATTAATATTGATCTTTTATTTGCAGCTGTAGAAAAGGATTTTGTTGAGAGTAATAAGTTAGTATACTTAGGTTCGGAATATGACGATGACGGGACTGAGTACCAAGCGTATCAAGCTAAAGCTGGTACTTATTATATAGGAGTTATGGATTATGATAATGCAGACGATATTGACAATAATACTGAAGATGACTTATATGCTATCGCAACTGGTTTCGAGGACAATGTTGCCCCAAATAAACCGATTGTAAATAAAGTTGATAATAATGACAAAGTTGTGACTGGAAAAGCAGAGGCTGGTTCTACTGTTTCTGTAAAAAAAGGGACTACTGTATTAGGATCTGCTAAAGCTAACTCGTCTGGAAACTATTCGGTTAGTTTAAAAGTCGTTCAAAGTGCAGGAACAAAGCTGACTGTAACCGCTAAAGATGCTGCTGGTAATACTAGTGTAGCAGCAACTACAACAGTTATTGATGTTATAGCCCCAGCTAAGCCTGTTGTAAATAGGGTTGATAATAATGACAAAGTTGTAACAGGAAAAGCCGAGGCTAATTCTACTGTTACTGTAAAAAAAGGGACTAAGGTGTTAGGAACTGCAAAAACTAATTCGTCTGGAATCTATTCGGTTCCATTATCAGCCGTTCAAAGTGCAGGAACAAAACTGACTGTAACCGCTAAAGATGCTGCAGGAAATGTAAGTGTAGCAACAACTGTAACCGTTGTAGATGTTATTGCACCAGGAAAGCCAAAGGTTAATAAAGTAGATGACAACGACTTGAAAGTAACTGGAAAAGCTGAAGCCAACTCAACTGTAACCGTGAAAGTTGGAAGTAAGGTTTTAGGTACTGCTAAAGCTGATTCAAAAGGAAACTTTTCAGTTAAGATTAAAGCCCAGAAAAAAGGTACCACTATTGCTGTAACTTCAAGGGATGCTGCTGGAAATACTAGTCAAGCAACAACTTTAAAAGTTGTAAGACATTAAGATAGGTGTTTGAGCCAAGGATTAAATCCTTGGTTCTTGTTATTTAGTCCTACTTTTTTTAATAAATACTCATCAATACTTCTCCTAAAAGTTTCGTAGAATTCATAAAAATAATTAAGTTGGCCATCTTTAAAAATATAGATTACTCTTCCATCTTTCGTTTGATATTCTCTAACTTTAAGACTATTTAAAATTTTAGTTCTAACATTTTTCTCACCTTCGTAATCTAAGTAATCTGATGAATGAATACTTATATTAATTTCATTTGAAAGATGCACTTCAATATGTGGTGAAAGTAAACCATCATCTATTAGATATACATTTTTCACTTCAAATTCAGTAGGAATAAGAATTGTTTGGTTACTATTTAATTTTTTACTTATTTCATTTTTATCTATTTTAATCTTTGTATCTAGGGTTGGTAGGAAAAATAGTATATATAAAAATATTATTAAACCGATCCCTACAATTGAAATAAATGAAAAGAAAATTACCCTTAGCATCATTCACAAACCTCACATCATTTTTAGTAAAAAATAGTTTCACTTTGTGAAAATAGTAACATATTTGAATGTATATTAATTAAAGTAATTTTGAAGTTAATATGAATGTTTTATTAGGAAGCACTCACTTTTCCACGTAAAACGCATCAAACGAACAGAAGATGATCGCTGGTCTTTACGGATTCGCGATTTTGAAACAGTATTGTTCCAACAGTTACAACGTCACAAGAATGATAATCCCCTAATCTTTTGAAAGATGTATTGTATCCAAGATATAACTCGAGTAAACTGAAATAAGACAGATAGAATTTTCTGAAAACAAGGAGAGACAGCATGAACTACACCTACACCTATGACCAACAAGACGTGATGAGATTTAACCTCGATTTGTACGCGACCAATCGAAAAACAAGCCAGTTCTGGGAGAATCAGATCGCTTCAGCTATAAATTATGTTGCTTTGCTATTTGTGTATGCGTATGTATTCGATGCAAATATCAAAGAAAACCTTATTTGGATTGGCCTTTTCACTTTGGTATATTTTGGTTACCTACCCTTCCATCATAAGTATGTACTAAAACAAAGTGTAAAAAGCTTCGTTAATAACCCACTTAATAAGCAATCGTTCGGGGAAACTACCGTTACGCTCGATGAAAACGGGATCCATGAGATCACACCTGTGGAAGAAACCAAGATCAAATGGGAGAACGTCAATGAAGTACGTGAAGGAGCCGAACATTTCTATTTCTATTATTTAAGTAACCGTTGCATCAGCTTGCCGAAACGAGCGGTAAACGACCAAAACGAGATTTTCGCTTTGAGCACGGAAAAAAGCGTTCCGCATCGCAAACTACTTTGAACCTAATCCATACACGATTGGAAATTTATCTTTCCTAAGCCTATTTAAAATTTTGTTTTTCCTTGAGAAAACATACTGCCGAAATAGACAGTATGTTTTTTTACGTTATGAAAAAAGAGCATCCCCGAAAGATACTCTTTTTAGTAAAAACTTATTGTTGCAAATTCATACTATACAACTTACTCATCTCAATAATTTGTTCCTGAACTTTATCAATCACCGATGGTGGACTTATAACCTGAGCATCTTTACCCCATGTTAAAATCCAAGTAATCAATCCATCACTAATCGCAGCTTTTGTAGTTAATAAGAAATGCTCCTCATCCACTTGTTGAATATCAGCCTTTAAACCAAATCGATCTAGTACTACATTCAATAAGCCTTTTTTAAACTTGATTTTTACATAGTCAGGTTCTCCAGCAAACATATTAAATACTGTACTTAAATATTCATCAACGTTAAAGCGTTCATCTTGAAATTTCTCTTCTGTTCTCTTAACTTTTCTCATTCGATCTACTCGGAAGTGTCTAAGTTGATCATCTGGTAAACTTCTTGTAATTAAGTAATAGTAGTCATTTGACCAAATTACTGCGAGGGGCTTTACTGAGTACTCTTTTCCATCATGGCTTAATTCAAATTTTTTCTTAAAATTGTACCGACCATATTGAAATGTAAGTAATTTTTTCTCAGCGATGGCTTGATGAATTTGATCGATTGAGAAGTGTATTCGATTGCTTTCACTCTTGATGGCTGTGTCTGGGATAATACCATTGTGAAGCTTTTTGGCTTCATTTTCACTTGTAAGGTTTTTTAATTTATCGATTATCTTTTTGGTTTCTTGTTTGTTTAAAAATCTTGAAGCTGTAACAGCATCTACTAATAAACGGAGTTCATGTAATTCAAATAGTCTTTCTTGGTGACTATATGTAGTTGCCTTACCATCTGAAGCGTTTTCAATTACATCAAAACCTACATGTTCTAATACCGATATATCTTTTAAAAATGTATTTTTACTATACGAAAAGTCCTCTTCTCCTGCTGCTAATCTCTTTTTGATTTCATCAAAGGTAAACTCATTATCAATATCTGTTTTTCTTTCTAGAAGCTTCATTAAATTATAAAAGCGTACACGGTTTTTATCCATGGAATCCTCCGTTTATTTAGTAAAATTCATAAGATGTATTTTATATGTAACTTAATCTGATTTTAATTTTAACATATTTAATTGGTAAAAATGATGGTTAAAAAATACTAGTCTATTTTTACTAGAAAAATACCCTATTGAGTAGCACTTTTAGGTGCAAACTCAATAGGGTACTTTTTAAGGTGGAGATGCTTTTATTAGTTTGATATTATTCCATCAGCGCAGTCCTTATAAATTGTAACAAACTCCCTTTGGGCTATTATTAAGTCTCTTGGAGATTTTAAATCTGTGAGTGTAATTTCGCGTCTATGGTTAATTGGTAAGTCCTCTTCTGAATTCAATGAAGCGAAATATTCTATTACGCCATTCTCATTAACAGCCTCTTTAATGTATTCATATAAAATCTTCAAACATTTATCACCCTCTGGAGAAATCCGTTTTTCTCCCTTCATTGGAACTTGTTGAGACATCATCCATACTTGATGCTTATATTGGAAGTGTTTGGAGAAACTAAAAATCTTTTTTTCTTCTGGGTCATAATTTCTTTCAATATATAGATGTGTAAAATCTAGTTCAGTTGCATAAACATTAGGAGAAATAGGATTGTCACCAAAGGTACCTTCTTTCAGTCGCATTGGTGAAGAAATATAATGATATTGTGTCATGAATAGATCCTCCTTTTCTAAATAACCGATTCGCTAACCATTCTGCATGATTCTCTTATATGGAAAAAAATATCAGCATGTGAAAATCTTAACATATTAATTTATAGAAAATCATTGTAAATATGATAGAACATTGAATTTTGTTAGTAAAAAATATCCTTAAGTATCTAGTGCAAAAGTCCTCGTCCAAAAAGACTAAAAACGAAATAATCGTGATATGAAAATGTAAACAAGCATACACATAAAATATTGATTCCCAAAATTCTCCATTTTACATAGTCAATAAAATTGTTCAGGAGGTCAGGAATGATTGAATTTAAACATGTAAATAAGTTTTATGGCGATTTTCAAGTCTTGAAAGATATTAATCTCACAATCAATAAAGGTGAAGTTGTTGTCGTGATTGGTCCGTCTGGTTCTGGTAAGAGTACTTTGTTGCGTTGTATCAATCATCTAGAGTCAATTAATGACGGGACACTTACTGTTAGTGGTATTTCTGTTGGGGATAAAAAGACAGATCTCAATAAGTTAAGACGCAATATTGGAATGGTTTTTCAGCATTTTTATTTGTATCCGCACAAAACTGTGCTTGAAAATATCACTCTTGCTCCAATGAAAGCGCTGGGCCAATCTAGAGAAGAGGCTGATGAAACAGCGAAACATTTTCTTGAAAAGGTAGGCATTTTAGAGAAAGCGAAATCTTATCCTTCCCAGCTTTCTGGTGGTCAGCAACAACGTGTAGCAATAGCTCGCGGGCTTGCGATGAAACCGGATATTATGCTTTTTGATGAACCTACTTCAGCACTTGATCCTGAAATGATTGGTGAAGTGCTCGATGTTATGAAGACTCTTGCTAAGGAAGGCATGACGATGGTTGTTGTGACTCATGAAATGGGATTTGCCAGAGAAGTTGCCGACCGAATCGTCTTTATGGACGAGGGTCGCATATTAGAAGAAGCAACTCCGGCTGAGTTTTATGAGAATCCGCGTGAAGAACGGGCTCGCTTATTTCTTAGCCGTATATTAAATCACTAATAGGAGGTAATGGAATGTTTCTAAAAAAATTCATGAAAATGGCTTTGGTTTCAACTACAGCCGCCTTAGTTCTTGCAGGTTGTGGTGGTAAGGATGATTCGAAAAGCAAAGATGCTCTTGCACGCATTAAGGATGATAAGAAAATCGTATTTGGTGTAAAATATGACACTCGTTTATTTGGATTGAAAAACCCTTCAACAGGTAAAGTAGAAGGATTTGATATTGACCTTTCTAAAGCACTTGCAAAAGAAATGTTTGGGAATGATGTTAAACCTGAGTACATAGAGGTTACGTCAAAAACTAGGGTTGGCCTCTTAAATAACGGCAAAGTTGATGCGGTAGTCGCTACAATGACCATTAATGAAGAACGTAAAAAAGAAGTTGATTTTACTGATGTTTACTTTAATGCGGGACAATCTTTACTTGTGAAAAAAGGTAGCAAAGTTCATGGACTTGCTGATCTGAAAAAAGGGACAAAAGTTCTTGCTGTTAAAGGGTCAACTTCTGCAGTAAATATTCGCCAGAAAGCTCCTGATACAACAGTACTTGAATTTGAAAACTATGCTGAAGCATTTACAGCCTTAAAAGCTGGTAAAGGTGATGCCCTAACGACTGATGATTCAATCCTTTACGGTATGAAAGAAGAAGATCCTTCATTTGAATTAGTAGGTGGAACTTTTACGCAAGAGCCTTATGGAATTGCTGTTAAAAAAGGCAATAAAGATCTTGTCGATGCGTTAAATAAAGCATTAAAAAGCCTAAAAGATTCAGGTAAATACGATGAAATTAAAAATAAATGGATTAAAAAATAATTATTGATGTTGGGAGCTGCAGGGTCCGTAATTCTACGGGCCTGCTTTTCCTAATCATTAGGAGGAAATCCTTTGATTGATTTCTCGATACTAACAGATCATATGGAGTATTTTTTAGAAGGATTAAGAGTAACCATTTTAACTAGTTTAATTGCATTACTATGTAGCTTTATTTTAGGAACATTTATTGCAGTTATGCGAATTGCTCCAATTAAACCACTTAACTGGTTAGGTTCGATTTATGTGGAATTTATCCGTAATATCCCTGTACTAGTGGTCGTGTTTTTTACTTACTTAGCTGGAAGTTTTAGTGGAATGGTTGCAGGAACAATCGGATTAACCATCTATACAGCAGCCTTCATTTCCGAAGCAATCCGTGCCGGTATCCTCTCTGTTCCAAAAGGACAAATGGAAGCCGCTCGCTCTACAGGATTGACTTACGGACAGGCAATGAGATTAATTATACTTCCCCAAGCGATAAAAATCGTCATCCCTCCTCTTGGAAACCAATTTCTAAATTTAGTAAAAAACTCATCATTGTTAGCAGTCGTAGCTGGTGGAGATTTAATGTATCAAGGCGATCTAATATCTGCAATGACTTACGTAACGTTTGATACTTATATTTTTGTAGCCTTATTTTATCTAGTCTTAACGATTCCTTTAAGTATTGGTGTTGGCTATTTAGAAAAACGCTTAGCGAGAAGTAATTAAGGAGGTGCTTAGATGGATTTTCTACAGCCGTTCGCTGATGTTTACACACTGGATCATATAAAATTTTTACTAGAAGGATTTTGTGTCACTCTTAAGGTCGCTGCCATATCAATTATACTAAGTTTCATTATTGGTGGACTTATTGGTACGCTTAGATATACGAAGATTCCTGTTGTTACTCAATTACTAACCGCGATTGTTGAAATCATTCGGAACCTGCCTTTGTTACTAATTATTTTCTTTACGTATTTTGCCTTACCAGAAATCGGGATTGAAATGAAAATAACAACAGCAGCCATCGCAGCTTTGACGGTTTTTGAATCAGCGATGATATCAGAAATTATTCGAAGTGGCTTAAACTCGATTGAAAAAGGACAGATTGAGGCAGCACGTGCATCTGGACTGAATTATATCCAGACATTGCGTCACATCGTTTTGCCTCAAGCATTGAGACGAATGGTTCCACCACTGGTTAGTCAGTTTATTTCTTTACTGAAAGATACGTCTTTAGCGGTTGTTATTGCGTTGCCGGATTTATTGCATAATGGTCAGATTATTTATGCGCAGAAGGAATCCTATGTGATCCCTGTTATGGTGATGGTTTCGTTGATGTATTTTATAGTTAATTATGTTTTGTCTTTGGTTGCGCGTAGATTGGAGATTAAGCAGTCTTGAGAAATCTGGTTCATTTATTGGGCCGGATTTTTTATTTTACATATAGTCACATCTTCTTAAGTAGCACCTGGGTGTTCGTATTTTCATAAACACAAAAAAAGATAGTTTCCTTACTAGGAACTATCTTTTTAAATTCTTGTTAAACTTATCTTTCACACGCTATTAAATCTTTATCTCGATCCATTTTTTTATTAGCGTCATATAGAGCTTTTGATGCATACGGTTTATATTTAGTTTTACCGCCTTTATTTTTAACGGATGAACTACGGGCAACTCCACCCTTGTATGTTTTGTTCAATTCAGTACAGTTTTTAAATGTTTTCACAGCTGCACTAGCATCATCAGTTGAAATAATTGAATAACTTTGAATAAGTCCAATTGTAAGAATACCAATAACAAGTTTTTTCATCTGTAGTAACTCCAATCTATTTTTTTGTAACAAATGCTACCTAATTTATAAAGTTTCGAGTAAATAAATATGTTTAATAGTTTGCTAAGAAACAAGTTGTATTTCACATTTATCTTAATCTATTTATAATTTTATCATAGAAAATCCTGTTATTTTAGTAAAAATTAACCAGATTAATTTAGGGATTATTCACTAATTTCATTACCTCTAATCAATTTTCCAGTGTAGAATGTTGTCTGGAACGTTGTAACTTAGAACTAGGACTCCACCGTTTTTGGAATCTAGAGTTTTTCTCGCTAGATCATCATTTTGTTTGAGAAAAGTATTTCTCCAAATGTGTTTTTAATGGTCTGTTAATAAAAGAAAAAATGTGTACAGACTTGGCTGTACACACTATCATTTCGTTCTTGTCATTAACATTTTTAGATGAGTATGGGTATTATTGCAAATTAAAGAATACTTGACCTCCAATAAACTCTACATATCTTAATTGCGCTTTTTCTCCAGTTTTTACTAAATTAGCAATGTAGCCTTCTTTTTCATTCCCTACATACATTTCATAGCTAAAATCAGGATTCGTTGTTCCATAAACATCTCCGCTATAAATATCTCCACTTTCACTTACTACTTTAAAGTTCATGATTCCATCAATATTAAATGCTAAATCTTCAGTAGCTGATTTTACAAATTTAACTTTTACCTTAGTTAATATCCATTCATAACCAACTGGCGCAGGGTCATTAAATTCATTCATGCTTTTTAACTTAGCATATGCAGCATCTCCACGTACTACTTCTTCTACAGTTAAGTCAAACTTAATTGGAAATGAATCTCCATTGTCATTATATAATTCGTCATCAACAGTAGCAGTTTTCTTAAATAGGACTGGATTCGTTCTTGAACCAAGTTTGGATTGTTTTGGTTTTTCTGTTTTTTTAGTTGTTTTTACATCTTCTTTTTTGGGAGTGTCTTCTTTTACAGTCACATCTTTTGTACCTTGCCCACATGCTGTTAATAAGGAAATTGTTAATAAAGTTGTTCCTAATAAACTTACTACCTTTGAATATTTTCTGTTCATTTTTTTTACCTCACTTTTATTTATTTGTTAGTCTAATGAAATTTTGGAATTACTTATCTTTAAGCGAATCTGGGTAAACGATTTTATCAAACTCTTTTTGAGTAGCTTGATCTTTTACTAAAATGGTAACTTTATAATCATTTGGATCTACCCCGTTATAAAGTTGATACATCATTCCGGACATCCCAAATGTAAATGCTGCAAGACCATCCATGCTATTTTCATAGGCTGATTTGTCTACAATCAAAGTAAACTCTGTAAAATCATTGTTGTAGGTAATATCCTTTAATGAGGTAAAATCTTTACTTTCTTTTGTTTCATTGACAGTTTTAATGATCTCATCTTTAATACTCTTCATCATTTTCTTGTGTTGAGATTTTGACATTTTGTAGGTTAGAGATCCGTCGGTGTTTTTCGTTACTTTGATCCCTTCTTTTTCTGCATCGGCGATGACTTTATTTATGTCATCTCCCTCGAACATTGAAGCTGGTAATGTAAGTTTTACGTTGAATAAACCTTTGTCTACGGCTACTGATTCTTCTTTTGTCTTTGGATCTTTGGTTGTTTGCTTAGCTTGGTTGTTTGATGAACAGCCGGCCTGTAGGGTAATTAGAAGTGCTAATAATAGGTAAGTAATTTTTTTCATATAAAATCCTCCTTCAGTTTTTTAGATTATGGTTTGATTGAATCTGGATTAATCTTAACTGATGGGATGGTCAGAAAATTGAGTGGGTAAATGAAAGTATTGGTTCTATTTGGGGGATTGGGGTTTTTAGTAATAAACATAAAAAACCTGTTCAAATAATTGAACAGGTTAAAGGTTAATGTTATATATTGGCTCTTTTTTATAGAGTTTTTTACTTTATCTTATGACATCCATTAATTTTAATCGTAGTCTTTCATCTTCTCTACTCTCATTTGTTTTTAGTCTAATTATAGGAATATCATATTTATTCAATATTTCATCTTTCATTCTGTCACGCTTTAATTGTGTTGGATTATTTGCATGGAAAGCATAACCATCTACTTCAACAACTAATATTGGCATCTTATCAACTTTATTAAAAATTAGGAAATCAGTATGTGTCAAAATATTCATCGCATATTTTGCTTCTTCATCTGTCAATTTAAATGGGTCTCTAATTAACATCCTTAAAGGCTGGTGCATTACATAACTAAGGTTTTGATATTCAGGCAAACTCAAAATGTCACTTATGACCACATTCATTATATTTTCTGATTTATATTTAGAAACATTCTTAGTCTTTTTCAACGTATCTAGTAATTTATCTGAATAGCTACTATATAGAAGATCAAATACAGAATATATTTTACTCTCAATAACTTCAAAATTATTATATTGAATATATCTTACTAAATCTCCAATATTAGTGCCTTTCCATTCTTCCCCACCGTCTGATGCTACAACAATTAATTTATCGACAGCACGAGAAACTGCAACGTTTATTAAATTTGGGTCGTCTACAAAGTCTTCAGCTTTTACTTTATTAGCTACTGTAGACAGGATTATTACATCTTTTTCTCTCCCTTGAAATTTATGAACCGTATCTACCTGTATTTTCCGATGACCTGCAACCTTTGAAAGCTCTTCGGCCTGCAAACGATAAGGTGAAATAATACCTACCGATTGTTTTCCTTCATCAATTTTTTGTTCCGGTATAATTTCATCAAAGATTACCTCAATTTGTCTTTGATTAATCCTCTCTCTCGCATGATTACCTTTTGAAGTTTTGTATAATACCAATGGTTTATTTAAATCCTCTTCATCAGTCATTACAATCAATTCATTATTATAAAATTTTTGATTACAGAACCCAATAATCTTAGGATGGCAGCGATAATGTTCCTTTAATAGTGTTTTAGGGATATCTTCAAATAATGTAAGGAACGATGACAATAAGCTATTTGTAGTATAATTATAAGCTTCCTCTAATCCATAAGAATTAAATATATTGTTTGTGATCGTTGCAACTTCTTTAGTCACTACATTGGCAAGCTGTTTCGTATCACCTACTATTACTGCATTTTTAGCTGCTGCAAGTGCAAGCGCCCCAGTAACTATATCAACCTGGGAAGCTTCATCTACAATTACATAATCAAACAGGTAATTTTTCCCGGTGCTATTAAGTAAAGAATGAGTTGTACTTAGGATTACTGGATATTCATTAGCAAATTTATTGAAGTTATTCCAAAGATCGCCTTTTTGAAAAACACTTCTATTACTGCCACTATATTTCATCGCCAACTTAGCTTTAAATAAATCCATTGAACGTCTGCTATATTCTTTCATTTCATTTTCAAAGTTGTAGTTTTCAAGTGTTTTAGTTAATCCATTTAATTGAATATTAATCTCTTTAATTTTTTTCTCATAAAAATTTTTTTGTAAATATGAGATAGTTTGTTCAGGTGGATAACTATAAATTTTAAAATCATATACTCCATAAATTAATAAGTTGGATAACTTTTCTGTTAAAGTTATTTTTCCTTTGAAAGACTTTTGTTTATATTCAATTAACAATTTTAATATTTTATCTGAATTTAATTTAGATATGGATTTGAAATGATAATTTTCAAAAACAGTTTCTTTATAATATTGATTGAAATACTCATTTTCTGTTCGTATATTTGATAATTCTTGCTTTAAAAGTGCCTGTTTATTTCGATAACTTAGCATCTCGTTTAATTTTTTCTGAGATGAAATTAATTCTGTTTTTAATAATTCAAATTCTTCGATTGGCATTTTCCAGCCGTTCATATTCGGTAATATACTGTTTTGTTCTGCTAAGAATTTCGCTTTATTTTCGTTATTTCCTAAATATGCAGCAATGAAATCAATTTCGTATCGTTGTAACTTTTCTAACACATTTGCAGTTGCAGAATTATTATTCGATACCACTGCGACAGTTTTATCATTCAAAATTGCGTTTGCTATAATATTTAGGATAGTTTGTGTTTTTCCAGTTCCAGGTGGTCCTTCAATTACACTTATTTGATTATTTAATGCTTTCTCAGCTGCATATTTTTGACTTTGATTAAACCCAAAAGGGAAAATAGCATTTGCTTCAATATCTTTTTTTATAAAAGACTTTTTTTCTATATATGTTGATAGAACGCTACGAGGACTAATTACTTCAAGTTTACTGTATTGTTGACTTAAAAAACTTTTCTCTCTTTCATCCCTTACACTAATTTGTCCTCCAAGTTTATTTAAGTATTCAAAGATGTTTTTGGAACTACTATTCTTTAAACTAGTTTCTTCGATATAAATCTCTGATTTTTTGTATAACTTTTTATAACCTGATTGAAACTTAAGTTTTATATATTCACCAAAATCAAGAATCGTAAATACACCGTTGACTGGACTGTTATTTTCATAAACAAGCCATTTCTTTGGGTCATATACTTTGGGATCCTTATACCAACAAACATTCAAAGAATTATAGCAATAAGACTTACTACTATTTCGATATTTAACTTCGAATTTGTCTTTTACTAATTCACAAAACTCTATTTCTTCCGTTTTATCCATGTTTTTTATTAGGATAAGATCTTTGTCATCGTTCAATTCCCTGAGTCCCTTCTATCTTAATCAACATAACAAAACTCCCTAAAAAGGGAGTCTTTTTAATATATAATAACTTATTTTTATTCAGGTACATATATCTTTTGTAATGGCAAAAATGAACGTGTTTCATTTGCCATCTTTTCATACTCAATAAATTAATTTTCAAATTCTACTATAATCTATTAACTCTAAATTATTTTATTTTAAAATGACTAACTATATGCCTTCCTTTCCATAACAAAAATGTGTACAGTTCCCGATGTACACATTTCTTAATAATTATTTTATTTCGTTCTCATAATAGAACGTTATTATCTTATTATTGATATAATTTTAAATTAAAAACTTAATATCCCATTTTAATTCCACACATATATTTCATAATGACCAATCTTTCCTTATAATCATTGCCTTTAATTCTTCAATACTTAATACATGGTCTTTTCTTCTATGAATCATTCTATGACAATTCGAACAAACAGGTACGAGATCTTCCTTTGGATTAATAATAACCTCTTCGCCTAAAGTACTTAAGAGTTTAAGATGATGGACCTCGATGAAATCCATTCCTCGCTCACCATAAACCTTTTCAAAATTAAACCCACAAGCAAAGCAATTTAAGCCATGTATTTCAATAGCTTTTCTTCTATTCTCAGGATTTCTTTCAAAACGCTTTCCGTAATATTTTTTTACCGCTCCATCTGTGTAATAACTTTCTTCTTCAGCTTTTTCTGATTCTATATCTTCAAATATTATATCTACTAAATTCCAGCTCTTCTTTGATTGATTAGTAAGCCTATAAAGGCAATCGAGTACTAAGTTAAAATCATATTTTTGGTCTTCAAGTATTAAAATAGCTTCTTGAATACTTTTGCCATTGAATATTCCTTTATGGATATTTTTTAATCCAATAAAATGCAATATTCCCATTGCCTGGTATCCACGACTTTCATTTGATTTTAATCCAATTACATGCTCATCAATCCATCGATGACTCTCAGAATTAAACAGATATTCAAAAATTGCTCTATCTCTAGTAGAATCATCATAAAGGTTATATTCTCTTGCTCGTTTAACTGGTTCTAATTGTGGAACACTAACTTTAGAAAATGTCATGATGTAACCTCTCTAAGATGCGTAATTTGTTATTATGGTTTAGATTTCACTATTTACTAACGGAACCTTAAATATATTTTTATGGTGCCAGTTCATGTATTCCTTTTGACTTTCATTCAAATTAATTTTTATATTTTCATTAATATTTAGAAACATTTTAGTAATTGCATCTAAATTGTCTGTAATCAAAATATTTCCATCAACATCAAAGCTAATATATCCCTTATCAAATAAAGCATCGTGATTTGGACATAGCAATAAACCGTTATTAACGTCTAGACGCTCACGATGATTAGATTGACTCCATGGTTTAACATGACTAGCAACCAAAAATCTCTCATCTGAGACTCCACATAATACGCATTTCGTATTAATTGCTAAAAGAGCCTTTTTAAAAGTAGATTGACCAATTCTGGACTTGATCACTTGCTCTTTCTCAGTCTCCTTTATTTCAGAATCCATTATGCTTTCTAAATCATTTATACTTATTCGATAATTCTTGTCACTAGCTTTTGATGCCCATAACTTTTGTAATTCTTTTGCGTGTTCTTGAGACAACATATAGTTTGTTTGCGTCTTTAACTTATGAATAAGTAAATCTTTTAAAATAGAATGATTTAGTAGTGTTTGTCTGCTAATAAAACCTAATTCAAGTTTAACTTCGAGCACTTCTAGCTTTACTGCTAGATATGGATTTTTCCATTCATCTGTATACCAGTAATCTTTAGCACTTTCATCATTTGCTCTTTCCTGAGGCAAACCAACTACTCTTCCCTTCGCTAGTACTCCACCTGACATACGCTGTTTTCCATCTGACCTCCAAAAGAAGACTTCATCGTTAATCGCAATTGTATCTAAGAAATGCTTTTGTCTTAGGGACCACCAAACATATCTATAATCAGAAACGTAATTGTCTATATCAAAAGTTTTAGGATTACCTTGAAAAATCCAAGTGTTCTTATTCATTAATTCTGAATCATGATTGGCTTTGGAATACTGTTTTTCATCTTTTTGCTTGTTAACCTCTTGCACTCTTACAACATTCTGAACCTTTGAATTTTTATAATAAGAATCTAAATTTTTTTGCATTTCAATTTTTGTATCCTTAACCCAAGAATCTGTATTTGGTCTATCTTCCTTGTAATGAACCATTGTTACTTTATCCAATTCAAATATTGAAGAATCATAGTTTAGAAGCCATTCAAAGGCACCAAACTTTGATTTTGTTAAACCTTCAAAATGATTTTCATATACTTTTGAATGATTTCTCAACAAAGTAAGCTTATAATCATTATCAGTGAATTTTGCAGTAAGAATATAGAACTCGGTTTCCTTACTTCTTCCCTTAACATATTCTCTTTTTGCAACGCTTTTATTATAATTGCTCATATCCAAAAGCATACCCCTCACTTTATATGATAAATATTCTTAAATTGATAATTCTAATATACTAATTTCAAAGATAGAATTTTTAAGTATGAAAAAAACTTAAAACCTTTTATCATCTGTTAAAGCTTTTAAAAAACTTGTTGAAGTTGCTTATCTTCAAGTTTTAAAACTTTTATTAAATGTGCCATGATTAGTTCCTCTACCTCTTCAGTACTTAACATATCTAAAACCATAGCTCCACCAATAACATTTAGATATTTATTCGCTTGAACAAAAAAGTCCCTCGTAATATTGTGGCCTTGCTCATTTAATTTATAAATTGCTCGTAATATACCTATTGTAATATTACGATTAGAAGTAAAATTACTAGAAAAAAATACAACAGACCTGGCAGAGAAATCCTTTTCGCAGAAGAAATCAGTTAACCAAAATGGGTTCTCTTTATTATTTTCATCATAGGTCATATATCCTACCCACCATAATCTGGCTAGAATATGAACAAACAGAGATCTTTTTGTTCCATTTTTAAAGAATAATGCAGTATTTATTCGTTTGTCATTTTCTTCACTTAACTCATTACTAAGTCTATTAAATGCATATTCTCTAAATTGTAAATGAACTAGTCCAGCCCATAGTTTTTCTTGTGTAGCCTGAGAAATTGTTAAATTTTTTAGGGCTCGATAAACTAACTTAACATTTTCTTTATCACTTACTGCAAAGTTTTCACTAAAATTTAATTTGGGCATCTCGAACTCAATATTAGATTCTATTAGTCTACCCTTTTGATTGAAAAATTCATCAAACCAGGTATAATTTTTTTTATGGTATGCTTTCCTATGCAAATCATAATTTAACCTTAAATCTTGTAATCCTTCTTCAGACATAAATTGTAATCTCATGATTAATCCTCCATGTTATGAAACTTAGATATTTCCTCAAAGCTTGTTTTGACTGGTTTTCTTAGCACAAGTTGTGTAGCTTTAAGTGGCGGAAGCGTATCTGACCCTACATCCGCTATATCATATCCATTGTCTTTAAATAATTTTTTCATAACCTGATACCATAGATTATCTTCATAATCCTCGCTATTTTCAGCTATTTGTGAAAACGTATGTGTAAGACATGGCATAATTACCATTGAAAGTATTGTACTTTTCAAATTAGAATTTGAAGCATTAGCATATTGTTCATACTCATACTTTGGTAAGAGTATGTTTATGTTTGAAGAGGATAAATCTACTTCCATAAACTCGTTTGTATCTGATTTATGAATCGAAACGATTGAAGGTAAGTTCATATGTTCAATGTTTTCTTCCAATAGTGTTACTTCGATTGCATCTCCAATTGCTAAAAAGTTGCCTTTTTCGAATGTTATTAATGAGTCTTTATACCACTCATTTAAAAAAATGTTTGTATAATTTTCAATATTTTTTAGAGCGACTACAAATGAATGAATAATAACTTTCCCTCTTATTTCACTTGATTTAATCGCAATATTTAATATTTCCTCAGTTGAATTATATGCTTTTCTAAAACTAGTTTGTGGACACTCAATATGAATCATATACACGGCCATTTCTTTATGAATTAAATGCTCTAACTCTTCATTCTGCAATTTAAAATTTGTTGTTATCTTTAACTCACCAAACGACTCATCAACAGCAATATCTACATTAAATTCCGAATTAATATAATCATCATTTCCCTCAAATAAAACCGGATAAGGGTATGAACTATTTAACTTCATAAACAGAAACCTCCATGGTGCAATATTCTGGATACTCAATTTCAATACTTAAATTTAAATTCTTATTTTTATTTTTAGATTTAAAATTGATTGCGTTTGCTGAAATATTTTCAATTTCAATATCTTCATTATTAAAAATTGCATTTTTTAAAGGTAGGTCAAAATCACTTTGTTCGCCAATTCCAATAAACTCGAGACGTCCATTTTGAATAGATTTGTCAGTAATAATATTGAATTTGTATTTACCAGATTTTTTATCTGTACAAAGATATTTCTGCTTAGATGTAATCGGGATGGTTTTTGTAGAATTTTGTTTTCTCTCTGCATCTTTTTCTCTATCATTTTCTACATCATTATTATCTTTAGATGTATTATCTTTTTCGTTTCCAGTACTTGTTTCTGTTTCTTCTTCACCTTCATTATCAGCTTCTATTCCAGTTGTGCCAAGTATTTCCTCAACTTCCTCGGACTTTTTCTTCTCTTTCGAACGGCTCTTCTTTTTAGACTTTTCAACAGTTTTTTTGGAGAAATTTATTGTTTTTACTCTAGAAGTAATGGACTCTTTATCAATAGTACCTTCACTAGAAATTAAACTTTGATTAGGTAAAAAGTCGCTTAATCCTACAGCATCCATTACTTCTGAATTTGACTGGGTATAAGTATCCTTAATCGTTTCCCTGATAAATTTTCTTAAATCTTGCAAAATCTTCTTTGCTAAACTTGGATTATGAAATCTATTAGCTACCCATTCATTATGAGCAGGATTTTCCATTTCTTTAAAAACTTTATTCATATTTTTTCCGGTAATTCTTAATAAACCAGTAAATGAAATGCTACCACTTAGATTTTTTTGCTCATATATAAACATTCCAGTTTCTCTTGTCATTAAAACTCTTCTATTCAGATTTTCACCGTCCATTAAAAATAATTCTGCTTCCCCTTCTTTAAAAGTTATATTACCTTTGTATTCACAAGCAGGATAAGGGAATCTTTTAACACTATTAGAATGTAACAACAAGTAATAATTTTTTAATACTCTATTTTCCTCATTATCTTCAAGTTTTAAAATTAATTCACCAATATTTTCGTGATTTATGAACATATCGTTAATTTTTACAACTAACTTTTTCTCAATAATTGTGATAAAGAAATTCTTTACTACTGAGTGCAACATTTCTTTTTTCCAATCTGATTTAGGATAGAAAGCAGAAACGTAAATATCAGTACCTGTCTCTTTTCTAATAAATTTAGGATCTAAATTTATTAGTCCATTTATTGCAGTCGATTCATTTTTATTTGTATAGTAGCCCTTTCCAAGGGTTATTTCATTATTTTGCTTTCTAAATGACATTATGTTGGAAACTCCTATATGAGATTCATACCCATCATCTGCAAAACTAGAATAATAGATTGTTCGTAAATCAGATGCTAAAAAAGACGCAGCTTTCCCAATTCCAAAACTACCACCAGAACTGTCCCCTTTATTCGACGAACCTGACTCCTTTACAAGTGAACTCCAAGGTGAACCTATTTCTGCGCTCTCAGCACCCACTAAACCAGTTGTATTAAAGTCACTAATTCTTAAAAAATCTATTTTATTTCTTTGAAGTATATTTAATGATTGATCAATAAAATCCTCACTTTTTTTATTTTTGCCATTCCACGTATTTTTACAGTTTTTAAATACATTAATAAGTTCGTTCTTACCAGGGAAATTTGTAATATCTAGTGTAAAATGTGAAAACTCAACCATTACCGGCTTAGTTCTATCTTTTACTGCGTCTAAAGAATTTTGAATATCTTCTCGAACCTTACCTTCGACAACATTATTTCGGAATGTTTCAATACCTGCATCATTAATCGAATTTATATTACCACCTAGCGCGGAAGGGAAATTCCAAAAATTCATTTTTGTTCCTCCTTTTATATCAAACATTTAAATTGTTTTTTAACTAAAACTAATCAATAAAATTTACAACCCTCAAAGTCAAATTAAATTTCTTTACAATTTAATTATAACAAATTACCCATTCAAGTTTATGAATAGGTATTAACAATATTTTGAAAATTATAGGACTTTTGGATTGTTCTTATCGTTAAAGAAACTATTTAAAATTAATAACATTAAAATAATATGAAATTGCCCCCTTTTAATTTTTAAACTTTAAAAGTACATACTCAAATAAATGAACAGGTTCTTTGATATTGTTGGAATAGCAAATAATACTTATAATTAGATTACTTAGTAAGAAGGAGATTATTTAAATGGACTATAATACTAGCAATCCAATAGATATCGAACGATACGCCAAAATATTAGAAAATAAAACGTTTTATGAAATTATGCCTCATGATGTTACTAATAACAAAGCACATAAAGGTGGTCTGGGTACCATAGTTGAGAAGTATCATTTCGGGTATGAACCAAATTCAAATAGTGAAGCTGATTTTGCCGAAGCTGGAGTTGAACTAAAAGTTACACCTTATAAACAAAATATGAACAAAACCTATTCATCAAAGGAAAGATTAGTTCTAAATATTATCAACTACATGAACGAATATAAGTATGATTTTGAAAACAGTTCCTTTTGGAAAAAAAACAAATTAATTTTATTAATTTTTTATTTGTTTCAACAAGGTGTTTCAAAAGAAAATTATAAAATTACGCATGCTCAATTATTCGAATTTCCAGAGAAGGATTTAGAAATAATAAAATCGGATTGGAATACAATCGTAAGTAAAATTAAAGAAGGTAGAGCACATGAATTATCTGAATCTGATACATTTTATTTAAGTGCATGTACTAAAGGAGCAAACAAAGAAAGTCTTAGAAAACAACCATTTTCAAATGAATTAGCTAAACAACGTGCATTTTCTCTTAAATCATCCTATATGACATATGTTTTAAATGAATATATTCTGAAGCGTAAACAAACATATATTCCCATCACCGATGACTTACAAGGGAAAACAATTGATGAATTTATTCTCGGTATCTATCGTAATTATTTTGGAAGAAGCCTTTCTGATCTTTGTAATTTATTTGATATCAATGAAGCAAGTAAAGGGAAAACATATTTAATAGCTGCTAAAATGCTGAACTCTGAAATAAAGGATTTAAATAAATCTGAGGAATTTATAAAATCTAATACTAAGATTAAAGCTATACGCATTGAGGAAAATGGAAAAATTAAAGAAAGTATGTCATTTCCAACTTTTAAATATAATGAGATTATAAATGAAACTTGGGAAGAATCAGAATTAAGAAATATGTTTCTTGACACTAGATTTTTATTCGTTGTTTTCAAAAAGAATAAAGAAGATTATATTTTTGATAATGCATTCTTTTGGACAATTCCTGCAGAAGATCTTGATCAAGTTGAAATTGTATGGAATAAAACAATTATTCAGATTAATAATGGACTTGCGCATGATTTGCCTAAACAATCTGAAAATCCTGTTGCTCATGTAAGACCACATGCTAGAAATGCTTCTGCTACTTACCCTACACCGTATGGTGAGAATTTAGTAAAGAAATGTTTTTGGTTAAATAATTCCTATATTCTTGAACAAATAAAAAAAGAAGAAAATGTCTCAAAGTGAGACATTTTCTTCTTTTTTGGTAACTACTAATTCTTTATTAAATTCTAACTCAATTTCTTTAATTCTTTCACCCATTCTTGCTACAAGATCTACAACAAGTGCATTCCCCATACAGAAATATCTCATTCGTTCTGACATTCCAGTGTTTGTCCAATTATCAGGAAATCCATTTAATCTTTCGCATTCAACAGGAGTTAAAAATCTTAATCGATTCGTATCTAAATCTGCAATTACATGAGAGCTACGATTTGAAGTTCCTTCACTAGTTAACATAGTTCTTCCAGGTTTATCTAAGTCTTCAGGAAATGACATTCCACCCTCTGAAAAAATATATTTATGACCAGTCGCAGAAGTGCGTTCAATTCTTTTTGGACCTTTTAAATACTCAAACTTCTTAGCAACTTCTTCTTTTAAATAGTATTTTTCATCAACATTTCTTTCTAATATTTCTTTTAAAGGTGTTGGTTTTTCAATTTTTGGTGTTAACTCTTGGGTTAAAAATTTACCATTACGCATAATTCCACCATTATAAAATTGAGCTTTAAAATTATCAGATGTAGATAAAATATCGGACGTGATTTCTTCTTCAGTAATTTTAGACAAATTGTTAAGCCAAGGCTCAACTGGAAACTTTTTCGCAAATAAGCCCTCATTAAATAAAATCTCATCACTGGATTTATCTTTAAGAGAATTTGCATACTCACTATTACTTCTATATGCAAATATAAATACTCTTCTCCTTCTTTGTGCCATACCGTACTCAGCTGCATTAATTATACGCCATTCAACATCATAACCAGCATTACTCAAACTACTAAGCATAATACCAAAATCTCTACCTCTTTGTGTTGATGGAGACTTTAATAGACGATCCACATTTTCCAGTAAAATAAATTTAGGTTTTTTATTTAATTGGTTCACCAATCTCATAATTTCCCAGAATAAAACACCCTTTTTCCCTTGTATTCCTTGCTCACCACTCAAAGAACGTGCGACTGAATAATCTTGACATGGGAATCCACCAACTAAAACATCTGCTTCAGGGATGTTTTCAATATCAATTGTTGCAATATCTTGATTAAGGTGTACTCCAGTTTTAAAATTGGATGCATAACAATTAAACGCATCTTGTGCTTTTTTTGAGGGCTCCCACTGGTTTCCAAGCACTATATTAAAAAACTTAGTTTTTTCTAAACCAAGTCTAAATCCTCCTACACCTGCAAATAATTCTATAACTTTAAGCATATTATTTACATCCTTTCCCAAACAAAACACGAACATACTTTCTGCACTTATTATATCACTATGATACATGATTTTGTTTAAAACATGAAGAAAAAAGTAAACTAAAATTCGAGAAAAATTATTATGAGTATTCTAAATAAATATTAGATTCAAGAAAAAAGCAAAAAGTAACTTTCCATTTATTAAGTAAAAAGACCTAATCATTTTTATTGATTAGGTCAAGTGCTTTTTTCATTCACATTTACTAATATTTTAACTATTAGAGTGAGATACTTTTATATAAAGAAGAATCTAATTCATTAATTAGCCTTAATGGATTCCCGTAGGTAAACAATTGTAAATGCGCACGTGCACGAGTAATTGAAACATAAAGTAATCGTCTTTCAATTTCCCAATAATTCTCTTCTTTATCTTCATCTGGAATTCGAGTAGGTTCTATTAAATCGATAATAAATACAAAGTCAAATTCAAGACCTTTAGCTGAATGGAAAGTACAAAGTTTAATTCCAAAGGTATGTGGATTCCCATTATCCTTTATGTCCTCATATTCAATTCCTGCTACTTTTAATGCTTTTTGAATTCTGTATTTTGCTGAATTCCTAGATTTTCCATCACGATATAAAATTCCAATCGTACAATTAGGGGTTTTTCCAAGTATACTTTTTAATGATTTTATTATTTCTTTATCATGTAAATCAGCTGTTTTACATTTAAATAAATGAGGTATTGGACCTTCCTTATCGGGCAAAGTAGGTACTACATATTCTTCATCGTAAATAATGTTGTCATTTTGCTGAAGACTTCCTGCTAATTTGATTATTTGTTTAGTTGATCTGTATGAATCCTTTAATATTTTTGTACGATTACCCGTTACATTTAATCCAATATCTTTCCAAGTAAATGAAGTTTTATAAATCTTCTGTCCTTTATCAGCAGCAACTATAAATGATTTTTTAGAAATATTTCTTAATACTTGTAATTGGACTTGTTGTAAATCCTGTGCCTCATCGACAAAAACATGATCATACTTAATAGAGTCTGGGATTTGATTTTGATGCTTCATAAGAATAACGGCTGCATCATCAAAATCCAACAAATAATCTTTTTCTTTATTATATTGGTCAAATACCTTATAAATGATTTCACGATCAGAAATAGTAACTCGTGTATTTGTTCCTCTACCTCTTCGATTAACTTCAAGATAGTCATTTTTCGTTGATATTCCTTTACCTTTAATCCACTTTATCTCATCTTTTATGAATTCGAAATATTCCTCGTTATTTACAAAACGATGTTTAAGACTTGATAGATTTTTTATCGCTTTCTTAATAAAATCATCTTGTTGCTTACCTTTAGTCAGGTAGAATCTCTTTTTCATTACTTTTGCATAGTTACTCATAGCCCATGAATGAAAGGTTTTTACTTCTAAATTTTTTAGATTATATTTTTCTATTAATAGATTAGTTGAATTAGAGAGTGCTCCAACAAATGTAAAAATAGCAATTTTTTCATCAGGATATTTTAATGCAGTTTGTTTTGCTTTTTTTAATAGGACCAAGGTTTTACCGCTACCAGCAATCCCCCTGATTAATATTTCTTTTCCATTGTAATCGACAATTTCTTGTTGTTCGGCAGTTAACATTACTTCACTTTCAATTTTATTTTCCATTATATATTAAGGAGACGAATTTCTCCTTCTCTACACCTCCTTGATTCTATTAAGGCCAGTCTTCGTCGTCATCATCCTCATCGTCTGAATCTAAAAAATCAAATGTACTCTTTAAAAGTCCACCATCAAGAATCTCATTTGTAATTTCTTCTGTAATTTCTTCAATCGAAACAAGAAATTCACTTTCTTCTTCCTTAAATCTCCATTTTGCAGCTACCATTTTCCAGATATTATTTTTTTTATTCACCTCAATCAATTGGATACTCCCCTTCACTACATGTATCTAAATGAGGGCAAAAACGACAATGCTTCCCTGGAACTGCAGAAAATATTGCTGTATTTTTGTAAATTACTTCCTCTAAGTCTTCTATTAAAGAAGACAAATCTTTTTTCGTTTCTTCTACTAAACTATCTCTTTCTTTATTTTTAAGTCCAGGAAATTGGAAATTTATCCTCGCTTTACTTACTTTAGTTGACGAACTTATTTCCTCTAATACTTCTTTTGATCCTGCACTACGTATATATGTTTCTGCAATTACCTCTTTTTTATAGTCAGTCCATTGAGGAAACAATTCTCCCACAATTTCTATAACCTGTGGATTATCCAATGAAGTACTCCTTCTCACTAATCTAATTAGATCAGTATACAAAAATTGATGGATAAAATCCTCTTTAAAAACAGGCATTTTATTGAGTATATAACTATAGTAAAATCGTCGAGGACACTGCTTATATTCAATTAAAAAATCTTTAAACTCTAAATCTGAAAGATCCTTATGGTTTATTTCTATTTCAAAATTATTAAAGTCAACTGGGTTTGGCCGAATTTCATTCAATTCACAGTTCTCTTCAAACTTAAAATCTTTGATCCTCATTCCAAGCTGGTGAATATATACTGCTGGTTGAAGATTTTTACGATCTAAGAAATTCTTCATCCATGAAAGTTCCATATTTTTCTCAATTAAGAATTCAAAAGCAATAAACAATAAATATCTAGAAATTTGTTTAACTGATTTATTTCTTAATGTATTTAGTTCAAGTACATCATAACGAATAGATAATTTTTCAAAAGTTACCTCTTGTAACGGCCATGGCGTACTAAATTCGTCTAGCGGTAAACCTTTTTCATCTAATCCAGTTAAATAGAATCTAGTAATATTTTGTTTAAATGCTTCACCATCTACCTCTATAAATGGCTTAATAAAAGATTCATCTTTATGTGATAATTTCCCGCTTAGGTAAAAATTGATAGCTTCTCCAATGTCGTCATATAAGAAGTAATTATCGTCGCGAATAATCTTTAATTTATCATTCAACTTTCCAATAATATCAACTTCATCAGGGAACAAGTCAAAGTGATTACTTGGATTACGTTCATCTAATATAATTTGTAATTTTTTAAAATGCTCACTAATAGATGCCTCTTTATTTTTTACATCGAACAATTCATTTGCAATATTTATAAGTTGTTCAACAAAATAATGTACTTCTTCAACTTGCTTTCTTGTCAAAGAAAAATGAGCAATTTTTGTAAATGGGCTCCGAACGATTTTAACAATTGAATTATCCTCAAGTTCCTCAAAGGCAGGTAATATATTGTCATAGGTGTCCAATAACTCTGAAAACCTAGGTATCCATTCTTCATGTACATTAATACAGTTTTCGAAGAAAGGTAATAGCTGTTTTAACAAATAGGAGTAATCTCTTGCATTCTTTTTAGTTAAAGGATTATATAACCATCCAGATGAAAAAGCTGAAATTAATATATCTTCATTTAAGATTAAATTTGAAGCATCAATCATTTGATGAATTTTACTTATAAATTGCCCAATAGGATATTGGAGGAAATTTCGTCTTTCTGCAAACTTTTCTGGATAATATTGAACTAATATATCATTTAATATATCTGCATTTGTTGCAATAATTTGAACATCTTTTCGTTCATCTTGTGGTTTTCCAATTGGATAATTTGGTACTATTACAGCATTTAAAAATTCAAAGAAGGAGTCATAACTAATAATTTCCTGATTGATTTTATACCATGAAGTTTCATCTTCAAATGCAGATAAGAATTTCGATCCGAGTGTTTCTCTCTTAATCTCGCGGTTACTTTCGATTTTCCAATTATCAGTCCAGTTAAATTGTTTTGAAATGAACGCCCTTGTGAAATTAAAAGTGTCAGAGTACCTTTGATCATAGAAGTTAAAGAATACGATTTCAAACCCGGCTTTACCAAGAGCTTGTAAAAATACCTGCTGCTCTGGGGTAATAAAGTAGAAGCCGTGTAAAATTATTTTATTTACTTCATTTACATTTTTAGTTATTTTTTTCTTAGATAAAAGCTTATTAAGTGTATTTTTCACTTCTGTAGTAGACCATCTTTTACGCAACTGATTCCTAATTTCTTTAAATGTAGGATCAATTTCTTCTAATTTGAACCAAATTTGTTGAAATAGTTTCTCCTTATCTGTCAACTCATCCTTTTTAATGTCTATTTTAGATAGGTCTTCTGGACATACACCTGTAAACGTAAGGAATCTTATTGTTTCTAGTATGTCAGTACGATTATTTCGAAATGCCTCTTTTAAATCAAAATTCTCTGTATTGTATTCACTAATAACACGAGATAGAGCCAGATATTGCTTTAACTGATTTTCAGATGAACTCCACTTAATTAATAATTCATCAATCAATTCACGAATCGTAAACATATAGGTAAACTCATCTGCTTCAATGTCTTGATAAGCTTCAGATATCCCATCTAACATATTTTTGGTAGCACAAATATGAATCGCGTTTTTTATATTATTATATTGAGTATGGTATCTCCATCGTCTTGGATCGTCATACGTAAATACGTCAATCTTCATAATTCACCTCATCCAAAGCCGATTCTAATAACCAACCCCATGTATCTGATTTTGCTTTTTTAGGCATCACCAGGATTAGTCTTTTTTTTGCACGTGTCATGGCTACATACAATAGCCTAGTTTCTTCCCTCTGCACTTCAAAACTTTCATAATTTTGAAGAGTAGAAAAATTATTATTTTGAAAGTCTCTTAATTTCCAACCGACCATTCTTGTTTCGCCATTCATTTCTTTTTCATCTTGAACATAAAAGCTCGTTAAATCGTGGTCAAATTGGTGAGAAAGTTTTGGCATAATTACAGTATGGTATTCTAATCCTTTTGATCGATGTACCGTGGTTATTTCAACTCCAGCATTTGTTTCAATCAACGGCTCATTTTCACTTCGATTCACACGAATCTGTAATGATATCCATTCATGAATTCTCCAAAGTGTACTATTCATCGAATCAAATTGTTGTTGAATAATATTCATAAGATAATATAAGTTTTTCTCATATTGTTTAATTGATGACTCAATCGTTAAATCATTATCAAATTTTGATTCATAATAGGAGCGAATATTATTTAAAAGTCCCTTTTCAGATATTACCTTTTGTATTACAGCTAGAACTGGTAGCTTTCTTAAATCTTCAAGATATTGAGTAAAATCATTTCCTATATGTGATACTAAAAACTCAATAAGTTTTTCGTTATTACCTTTAAATAAAACCAATAGCTTACTTGGTATTTCATAATTAAAGTAAGGTGAATGTAAGAGATTTACGATATAACTTGCTTCATTTGAGTATAATAAAGCGTCTAAGAGTATTTTAAAGTGTAAAACGGCCTCTGATTTATAAAAAGTACCATCTAGATTTTGGCTGGTCCCTATTTTGGCACGTTCACACCATTTACGAACTTCGAGAGCCTGGTTATTTGTTCGGACTATAAGTGCGATTTTTTTATTTTCATTGTCAGGTAGTTGATTTACTACTTCAAACGATTTACAAATCTGCTCAACTGTTTCAGATTCTAAAAATTCCTTTTTAGTCCTAGGATACAGAAATTCTTCATTTGTTGGCTTAGTAATCTCCATACCTATTAAGCAATCATCTTTAGAATACGGAAGTAAATTTTCTTTTACCCTATTTGGCCCCCAACGCTTTTGTCCCCAAAATGAAAACACCTTATCTAACTTTGATAATAAACTACTAGTTGTTCGATAATTTTGATTTAAAGTAACCGGTTCGAATTTCCCTGTCCTTTCTTCAAGTCTTTCAAACGATGTATAGTCAGCCCCGCGGAAACGGTAAATAGATTGCTTAATGTCACCAACAACAAATAATTGATAATTTAATTGATTTCGTAGGCATGCCACTAATTCAATTTGAGTATTATCACTATCTTGGAATTCATCAATAAATAAATACTTTTCCATTTGAAGTTGTTTCATTTTATCCCCTTGTGTAAACAACTTCAGCTTTCTTATCATATCCCCAGTATCAATCGCATTTTCCTTTTTTTTAACAGTCTCAAGTAACCCTTCACAGCGTTCGAACACATATTTAAAAAGATCATTTAAAATTCTATATTTTTCATCCACTACTTTTCCCCAGTCAAGTGACTCGATTTCCTGTTTAGTAAGGCCCTTCCGCTCTAGTTCATCCCAAAAGTTCCTCACCATCTTAATTAAGTTATAGTGCGTTAACTTCAGTTTTACAAGATCTTTAATATGGTATTCTTTAAAAAATTCATCTATGAGGCTTTCAATAATATCATTTTTGATTTTAATAAAACTCCTCACTATCACGTTTCGACCGAATCCAATTTCATGGGCTAATTCAGTTAATATTGACTTAGAAAAAGAATGAATTGTGCTAATTTGCATGTTCTTAACTTCCTCAGCAAAATAGAGAAATTTGGTCTTTCCAGTCAAATTAAACATGGATAGTAGCCTTTTTTGTAAACGCTCCTTCATTTCATCTGTTGATGCATTCGTGAAAGTAATCATCACAATATCTTTTAGTGTAATATCAGCCTTTTCTAGTAAATAGAAAATACGATCAATCATTACATGTGTTTTACCAGTTCCTGCACCTGCTGTTATCATTAATTTTTCATTAATAGGTGTATGCGTAGCGATAAACTGACCAACGTTAAACATTGGAAAAGCTGGAGCTAGAATGTCCTTCAAAAATGATTTTTCTACCTCACCATCAATTATGATTTGTTTCTTAATAAATTGGCCTAACTCTTTTGAATGGAATACTTGTAGCTGAAACGCTCCAACGAAGTTCTCTTGTGATGCTAGCCAATTTTTAGAGATTGAGAAATCGCTAAAGATATAAATCTTTACTCCTTCTTTTAAGTTTGTTTCAATATTTTCTTTTTCTTCTAAAAATTGCTTCTCATTAACGAAAATATATAAGGAAGAGTAATGACTTTGTCTTTTATTATTAATTTCTTTCTGTTGATCTTTAATAAAAAAATGTTTTTTTAATGTAAGCCATTTATAATCATTTATATTAATTCTTGCTTTATAAATTTGAATTTTTTTAAGCTTTTGAATCCAAGTTCCTTTCTCAAAATCATCTTTAAATAAGATGAAAGGATTGTTTAATTGCTGACTAAATCCTCGCTTTTTCCATTGTTCGTGAGTAATATTTGGTAAAGCAACCATTGCACGTTTATTAAAAGTACGATAAAGTATAGCTTTCTTTTCTATATCATCACAAAGCATATTTAGCTGCTGCTCAGCCTGGTTAAAGGGCTCTCCACTAGTAGAATGATAATTTGTAAAGTACCATTTATGCCCTTGAATATACTCAATTTGCTCGATAGTTATTCCTTTTACTTCAATTATATTAACGCCAAGCTCTCGGTCGACAAGCAAAATATCAATCTCTCGTTTTCCATCGTAGTTTTTTTTAAACATTGGAAAGTGTAGAAATCCAAAGCTTTCACGACTTGAAAATCCGGACTTAACATGCTCCCATACAAATCGCTCTGTTTCAATTCCTGGTCTATATTCAACCAATCCTTCGATGAACAATTTACAAAACCTCCTAAGAATTAAGTCGGTAATTAGAGTATAAACAAAAAAAAATAATTGGCGGCATTTAATGGAATATATTAACATTAAAGAATTAATACAATCCTTAAAACAGTCAGAATATTCAAGTTTAATTTTCTAATCTACAGCTATATTGACAAATCTGTACAACCTATTAGTTTGTTAGACTTTTACTTTTTTTGTAAAACTTTTTACTCAATTCTCTATATAAGTATAATTTATTTTTATTATTTGAACATCATTTTAAAAAAAACATAATAAAGGGAATTGATTCCAAAAAAATACATTAATCAATTTTCAAAAAAACCCCCATATTTGGGAGTTTTTTTGTTACAAATCACCCTAATAATACACCTAAAACCTCATCTTCAAAATTGACAGATTTGGTAGTCGTAACAATATTAGATGCAAGATGTTGTTTTTCTTCTAAAATTCGATGAACAATTTCTTCAACTGTCCCATTTTGAGTAAAACCATTTGTGTCTGTCACAATTGGATGATAAACATAAACGTCTTTTTCTTGCCCAATACGATAAACTCGATCAGTTGCTTGATTTTCAACAGCAGGGTTCCACCATCTAGTATAGTGAATAACATGGTTTGCAGATGTAATTGTAAGCCCTGTACCTGCTGCTTTTGGCGAAAGAATCATAACATCAAATCCGTCTTTTTGATTAAATAATTCAACTATATCCATTCGTTTATCAGTTTGACCATTTATTATCATCGGTTTTACATTAAATTCATCGCGAATACATTTACGGAGTATAGATTGCATCTTAATATATTCTGTAAAAATAAGTACTTTTTCTCCTTTTTGACGAACAGAATGAATAATATCGATGGTTTCTTTTAATTTGGGTATCTCTTTAAATGATACATTTTCATAAGACTCACTTAGTAAAGCTGGATGCGAAGACAGTTTCTTTAAATGTTGAACCGCTTCTAAACCCTTCATCATTCCATTTTTTACAAGTGCTATGACTTCAGAATATAATTTTAATTGTATTTCTCCAATTGGAACTGGATTTGAGATTATTTTTTTCTCAGGTAATTGTCCTGAAAGTTCTTCTGATTTTGTTCTTCGTTTATATACACTTGAAATTCTTGAAATTAGTTCTTTTTCAATTCGATTTGCATTATCACCTGATTTTAATGGTGTCACAAATTCTTTTTTAAAAGTTGATAAACTACCTAATAATCCTGGTTGCACATAATCTACAATTGACCATAAATCGATTAAGCTATTTTCTACAGGAGTACCAGTTAATGCTAATCTCATTCTAGCTTTTAGAGCTTTTATCACATGGGAAGCTGAGGTAGATGGATTTTTCATAGGTTGAGCCTCATCACAGATTACTGCGCTCCAATTAACTTGACCAAATAAAAGCTGGTCATTCACCAGAGTTTGATATGTCGTTAAAATAATATTGCACTGATTTAATGATTCCGGATATTTATATCTACTAGTTCCTTGATGAGTATATAGTTTATTGAGCAATTGTGGAGCAAATTTACCTATTTCATTTTTCCAATTTTCAATTAATGTTTTAGGGGCAACTATTAATGTAGGTTGTAATCCATTTTTCTCATATAGATAAGTTAAAAATGATATTACTTGTACAGTTTTCCCCAGCCCCATATCATCCGCAAGGAGTCCGCCAATTCTTCTATAGTGTAAATATTTCATCCAAATATAACCATCCACTTGAAATGGTTTTAATGTCGCATTGAATGACTTAGGAGTAATTTTTTCAAATATACCGGAATCTTTAAATACTGTCTGAAGATCTAGTAAAGGTTGATTAAATTCTAGGTGATCAATATTTTCAAAGATTTCAAGAATATATGGTAACTTATGAAGTTGTATTCCATTATCATTTACTATTTCTTCACTGATCTTTTTGGTGCCTTCAATAAACTCACTTGCATTTTCAGGAATTTTAAGCCAATGACCATTCCATTCAATATAATTTTGGCCTTTATTCTTCGCTTCTGAAATTAGAATTTCAATTTCTTCATTAGCAAAATCTTGTTTTTCACCCAATTCATCTACTGCTGAAAAACCGGTTGTTAAACCGAACCAACCTCTTTCTTTTTCGGTTGCAAAAACGAAAGGTTGAGCTTTATAAACTTTAATGCCTAAATTTTTTACTCGGTCACTAAATTGAGATAAATCAATTCCAGCAAATTCAGGAATAAATGCCTCTGGACTTTCAACAAATGATGGAATTGCTTGACCTTTTATCGTTGGACTTTCTCTTAATATATCCGCTTGTTTTGAAGTCTCTTTATTAACAAAAATCTTCGATCCATCTTGACTAAGATATCTAGCTTTTTTGTCACTCATTATATCAAGTATATTCTGTGAAATATTATCGTTTGACTTAAATTTTGGTAATAATGCTATCTCTTTACCATCATAATTTAAATCTAATTCCAGTTGATCAATGAATAGATACTGTTGTTTTTCCAGATATTCGTCCATTGGTATATTTAATTGTTTTGCTTTTGAACGAATACTCGCTACGTAACCCAGAATGTCTTCTTTATTTTCCATTCCTGGAATAGTTTTAAGATCTTTTTGAAATTCAAACTGCTCTGATGACATCAAATATTCAGTACCATCCGCCAGTTTTACCCATGGCCCTATCTGTTTTCCAGTACGTTCGATGTGATTCCAATTATTTAAATGTTTCTCAAGAATAAACTTAAATTTGCTTGTTCCAATTATACCTTCATGACCTAATTTCAACTGAAAAGAAGTAGGTGAAGGAATTTTCAATTGTTTTAAATACTCTTCATCAAGCTGAAAAATAAATTCTGCTTGAAGAAGATATTTCCCTTCATTATCAATTAGTGCTTCTTCATACCAAAGTTGTTCTAGGGCCTCGAGAGTATCTAACTGGTCTTGTAGTTTTAATTCAGATATTGAAAGTTGTAAAGGAAAGGATAAAGAATCGTTTGTTTTCTGATTAAGCAGTTGATATACGATACCTTGCTCAGTTTTCGATTCTATTATATGAATTTTAGTAACTTCTTCAAATTCATTTTTCTTTTTTCTGAAATTGAATAATTTTACCATCTTCTATTCCTCACTTTGGTAATTCATTTAAATAAATGCTCATTTGGGGATCGAACTTCTTAACTGGCCATGTATCGACCGGAAGATGAGTTAATTTATTAATATATAATTCTATTCCTTGATATTCAGTAATAGTTTCCTTTAACATATTTTCCTTAGTAGAATTACTTCTTGAATTTCTAAATTTAAAAGAATTAATTCTAGGATATATTAATTCATCAAATCCTGTTTTATGGTAGAAATAAGCTGCTCCCATTATTCCAAATTCAACTACCACAAAATCCTTAAAATACATAAAAGCCACTAGTGGATCTCTAATGACTTCGACATCTTCAAAGAAATCATTAAATCTTTTCCAATACTCGAATCTTTTATTATCTTTATCTTGTTCAAATACTTCTTTCAGTTTAGCTTGGTTTATCCATTTTTTTACTTTATTCATTGAAGTATCTTCAAGAAAATTCCATAACTTGTCATCATCTTTTGGGTTTAATAATCTATTTATAGCATTTTTTAATATCTCATCATCAAACTTTTTATATTCTCTAACCTCTATATAGTTTTTCAAAATATTTTGGTATACGTTTAATGGCATCTTATTTAAATACTCAATTATTTGTTTCATTTTTTCAGCTTCAAAAATTTTATTCGATTTAACACCTTTTAATAGCACACCTTCAATTAATTTCCTCTCAAGTGAACTCTCCTTAACTACTTTCCATTGCCCAAATACTTTTGACAATTTATCATTTGAATTAAGTGCTAAATCAATTAATCCATTAACGATTCCTGTCTTATTTTCTAAAGCTTCACCAAATGATAAAGATTCTTTTTCAGACATACCTACAAACTTCTCTCGTTCTTTTGAATAAGAAGATTTTAGTAAAGAATTGAGATATTCATTAGAAAAATCTTCTTGAAACAATTTCCAAATTATTTTACCAAACTCACTTCTATATAAAGCAGTTAGTATATGATTTATCTTAATTTGATCTTCGTGCTTCTCATTTGAAAAAGGGTATTCATACATAAGTATCCGAATATCTAATTTACTAAAGCTAGATAGAATACTTTCTATTTCTTTTAATTTTGTTTTACGAATTTCTTCTAACAAATCTGGTAACTTCACCTTCCCACTTACTGTAGGAATTTCTTTATCGATTTCTTCAAATTTATTCTCAATTCGTATCCTTTCATCTACTAGTTTTTTAGGTGTATATGAAAAATGATAAAACTTCGAACTAACGCTCATTTGCTTTCACCATTTCATTTATTTTTTCAATAACTTGATCGTCTTTTAATCTAAATTTGAACTCAACACGTCTAGATTTATTAGGATCAATTTGCCCGTTTTTCCCTTTGATTGGTACACTATATGATCGACCATTGGCTGTAATTATACTACTTAACTCTTGCTGATGTTTAAACTTTGGAAAATCAGGTGAGTAAATTTCTTGTACAACAGAAAGCGCTCTTCCTTGAGATAAATTTAGATTATATAAATAAGTGCCTTGCTTGTCTGTATGACCTTCTACAATTATTTGAGAAACTTCATTTTTAAATTCTTTAGACATTAAAATATCTACATACTTTGGAATAAATTCTTCAAGATATTTTCGTCCTTGAGGAGTTATCTCTGTACTATCAGACGCAAAGAAAACTCCGCCAGAAAATCGAATTGCCCCAGTATTTGGATCGACTTGTAATTGTAAATTTGAATTATCAAATTCTTTTACTAGTTGATCTATCAATTTTGTTTTAACTCCGACAATATCTTCTATCACTTTATTTTTTTCTTTTATTGTTTTTTGTGACTTCTCAAACGAATCTTGCATAGTAAACATTGCTATCATTAATACTAATGCAAATATTATTACCAAACCAGACATTAAATCAGTATAAGATACCCAAAAACTTTCCTTCTCTTCTTCATGCCCGACAGAAGGATATCGCCTTATATTGCGAAAACCTCTAGCCATATTACTTCAACACCTTATTTGGAATTTGTTGTTAAATTTAGTTTATTAATTGAGTTAATTGTATTCTTTAACTTTTCTAACGTAGGAGGTAATTCAATTACACCTTCATGTATAGAATCAACTGCCATAGATAGATATTTTACTGAATTTCCAAGTTCTTCATCAAACTGGCTAAAAGTATATTCAAGTCCTTTATGCATTTCACTTGTAAACAATTCCATTGAAGTAGATAATTGCTTACCTACAGAATTTAATACATCTGAGCTAGATTTCCATAAATTGTTTAAAGTGTCTATACGTTGATCCATATCTCTTAATTGAGCAATAAGGTTAGTGCTTACATCAGAATAAACTTGATCAACTATTTTTCTTTCATTTAGTAACATCTGAAGTGATGCATTTAATTCATTCTGAATAGCAACAATAAGTTCACCATTTTTTTCAAAATGAGCTAAAGTTAAATTGATTTTTGAAGTAGACTCATTCGATAACTCAATTTGTTCTGTTAAATATTCAGAAACATTCATTTGTTTATCAGTTAATTCATTAAACCTTGTTAGATTTTTTAGCAGTCTATCATTTAGTGAAACTTGAGATTCTGTATGTCCCGAAAGTGAAATCATACTATCATCTAATAATTCTAAGTGCTGTTTAAATTGATTATCGAATATTTTTCGTTCATCTGTCATACTGCTAATAAGTTCAGTAAGAATACTCTGTAAGTTACTATTCTTTTCATTAGCATCATTTAACTGAGAAATTGTGCTTTCCATTTGACTTTGATAGTCAATTACTTGCTCTATATAACTATTAATACGTTCTGTAAGAGTAGTAGATTTATCGATTAATATAGATTGTTCTTTAGCCGAATTTTGCATAGATTCAACTAAAACAGTCATTTCCCTGTGAACTTTTTGCTGCCATTCAACTGTTGACTTTAAAGCATCACCTAAATCTCTCATATGATCCCCTGTCATTTCACTAAGTGAAGTAACAAATTGATCAGTCATTTGCTTCATAGTATCCATTTGAGATGCACTAGTATTTTCTATCATTGTATTCATCATTGTCTTAGTTTCATCTAAGTGTGGTACAAGTGAGTTCTGAATCGATTCTGTAAAACCAGAAACCATTGTTGGAATGAGCATTTCTGTCATGAATGTTTGGAAATCACTCATTTGTTCTTTTTGATTTAATAACATTTGATGTAATACAATACTTTCTTCTTGAGTTGGGAAGGTTTCATCAAGTGCACTTCTAAGATTTGTGAAATCGTTTAATAGATTAGGATAGTAAATTAACTTATCGAAAAATTGATATACGCCCGATAAAAGTATTCCTATTATAGAAGATAAGAATTTAACTTTCATTCCTTCCAATAATATATTTATCCCATTTTTCATTGTGCTTGCATCACCAGTGGCTTTCAATCCACTTACTCCTAATGCAATACCAGTAAACGTACCTATTATTCCTATTGCAAGAAATAATCCTGGGACTGTTTCAGCTAATTTCCTTTTTCCAAACTTTCTTAAAAACTCTTCTTCTAAGAAAAAGTCATACACATCTGGAGTAAAAATAAGCCCATTTTGTTGATTCTGTTTATATTTATTAAAAAAATTCTTCCAAGAGGGAATAACATACAAAAAATAAAAATCTTCACTTTGCTTACTTACTAACCATTTATCGAATTCTAAAAATCGATCCAAATTATCAAATTGACTTATCTCCTTAAGTTTAATAATAATTTCATCTACACTTTTCCTCGCCATATGATAAGGTCTGTATATTTTATTAATACTAAATATTGCTAAAACCAACATTAAAAACATGAATATAAAGCTAAGATATTGTTGCATTTAGTCCTCCTTAAAGTCTCTAAAACTTTATTAATAAACCTGTATTATTATAATACTTTTTCAATTTCAATAGTATGAGATTCAGAAAAAAAATAATGCAATTGTTGCCAATTTTATACTTTTTAAAACTTTTATAAATATTCACGTATTTACTTGAGAGTTTTTTAATTTCGAATTTCACATTTACAGTTGGTATTTCATCAATAAGAATCCTGGTAAAAGTCATGAAAACACCCCGTAATGTAATGACATTAACGGGGCTTTACAAGTGAAATGTTATACTCTTACCAACTGTTCCTTCAACAAACCCAAACTTTCACCAATCCTAGTAACATCCACAAAAAATACTCTCACATTAGTTTCAATAAACTCTAAATTATTCGCAACAAAACTAATATCGGCGTTCTCCATCTCGTCATTCAAAGGATATAATAACCATATTTCTGATGTTTCATATTTCTTAGAGTAAGCATACATTTGATACATATCAGCTTGCGAAATACCAAAATTCTTTTGTGGATTATTATTCAGTAACTTCCACTTTGCATCTATAATAATTCTACTACCATCATCACGTGTAATAACAATATCCGGCCTTAAAGCAAATTTCCTCGGGTTATCAAATAAATAGTATCCTTTATCTTGTACCGATATCTCCCAACCAAGATCAGCAAGTACTCGCTTTAAGTTCTGAGAAACATATGATTCAAAAACTTTCTCCATTGGAAACAATAGCGCTCTTGAAGTAGTATTTCCAGAAAAAGTTGTAAAGCTTTGATTCATCAGGAATACTTTTGACCATTGCATTAACATTTCGTAATCCTTTGTATTTCGATCAATGACAACTTTTGAAAAATCCTTCGTGAAATTTGTTGATGATTTAACCATTTCTAAATTAGTAAGAAGATGCCTAATTTCTTTAATATTAGTCGCACTGTTAGATATCTTTTGTAATTTCAACAGTGTGGATTTTATCAAACGATTTTCTGGACGATTTATTCCAAATTCGTCATATCTCATATAAAATCGCTCTTTATGAATAAGGTTTTTCTTAATATGATTTTGAACAATCAATTTTCCCTTAAAAAAATTTATGTTCTCTTCTTTAGACAAATAAGATGAGCGTAAACCTTTTTTAATGAGACTTAGTACTTCTTGGATATACATATTGATGAATATCTCATAAAGGTTCATTCGATCCATTTTTAAATTTGATTCGTTGAATATTTTACTTGGAAAGTCCTTTAAACTACGAAGCATACTAAGAAATGTTTTCTTCGTATCTTCTATAGCATTGTTTGAAATCTTTGGAAGTATTTGAAGTTGAAAATTACTTTTCGTTTGAATAATTCCAACATAATTCCTTGCTTGAATAACTTTCCCAACATTGCGTCGTACACCAATCTTTAAGAAGTCCATGGCATCTGCCTCATCTGACTCGTTAAAGACTAAGATGTAATTTTCTAATTCAGTAAAGATTTCTTCATTTATATATTTTAAAGAGGTATCATTTTTATAATCCTCGTTGCAAGTAATTGCCTCAAACTCTCGAACCTCTAACAGCTTGTTCATCTCTTCACCAAACTTTAATAAATTTGTATATAACTATCTGTCTTATAAAAGGCCTCTTTCTGAATCATATATTTCTTTTCAGGCAAATCGATATCTGGATTACCTTTAAATACGTTCTTTACTTTTAATTCTTTATCAAGAATAAATTTATACTCATCATCAATTTTGGCATTATCACCAAGCACTAATTGAATCTTGTCATAGTCCTCGTAAAAATATTCTTGTAAGAGTGGGATAATTCCATTTTGGAATATTTCGGCTAGTTTCCTTAAAGAAGGATCCTTTGCTAAATCTGTAAAGTATGCATGTCCGATTGTATGTTCCCTATCATACAAATACTCAATTCTTTCATTAATAACTCTTAGCATATTTGCTATATCGATTCCTTCAATTTGATTAATTCCTAATTCTGTCAGTACATTTGAATTTGGCATCATTTCAATGAATTTAAACCTTCTTCTTAAAGCAGTATCCATTAATGCAATTGACCGGTCAGCTGTATTCATAGTTCCTAAGATATATACATTATTTGGTACTCCAAAAACATCGCCTGTATAGGCAATATCGCTGAAGTAGTTTCTGTTGCTCCAATTCTTTTAGTTTTTTCGATAAGTGTAATTAGTTCACCAAATATTTTTGAAATATTCCCTCTATTAATCTCATCTATAATAAAAACGTATGGTTCATGATTTCCTATTTTTGCTTTGTCACAGAACTTCTTGAACACACCGGAAGAGTATTCGTATTGTATCTCAGTTGAAGAAGTGCTACTTTGATTACTAATAACTGGTTTAATTCCCTCGATGAATTCTTCATATCCATAAGACTGGTGAAAAGTTGTAAAAGCAATTCTATTATTTTTTACTAATTCTTTATAACGATTTAATACTGTTTCATAAGATTTCTTCTCTAATGCTTCAATACTTGTTTTTTCACAAATAGCTACTGCATAGAGAATACTATTATAAGTTTTACCGGTTCCTGGGGGGCCATATAGTATAGAGTTTAGACTAAACTCATTATTTAATTTGATTGAACTTTGATTAATTGGACTCTCTTCTCCTGGGCTTGTGTCGATTTTCTGATTTTCAATAGTCACATTATAATACGGCTCAAGTTTAACAAATGCTTCTTTAATCTGTTTTACAATTTTAGATGTATTTGCTGAAACGTATGGTCCATTAATTTCAACTTCGACTTGAACTTTAATCAGTTCATTGTTTTCTACCATTCTTATTATTTCTTCTCTTGGATAATCCAAAATTTTATTAACTTCTTTATTTATTTGTGCCCTATAATATATATTTGGGTCATTTTTTTCCAGATATATCAATTTATTATGCTTATCAAAGTCATCCTTTTTACTTCCATTTTCTTTTGCCTCAACAGAAACATATATAATAATTTGTTCTTCTATTTTGGAGATAGATAATGAAATGCTTGATTTACTTTCTTTGAAACCTTTTTTCTTAAATTCAACCCAAAAATACTCAGGGAATTTTTGCGCTTGATTAACCCAGTTAGAACAATTCCCCATCTCAAAACTTTTAAAACTATAATTCACTCGTTTTGCCAATTCAACAAAACTTCCTCTTGCTTTCATTCCTAATGTTCTAGCTTGACTCATATACTCAATTTGGTTAATGTTCATATTCTGCTGTTTTGAATAAATTTCTTCATTAACTGCTTTTTCAGGAACAATGTATTTATTACCAGCATACCATAGCAAAAAATTTACTAATGATTCAAAATCAATATCATCCTCTATATCTTTTTCATTAATCAAGTTAAAGTACACCCCATCCACAAAATCAACCAACATTTTTACACTAACAATACTATCATCCAACTCAAATACCATATCTAAATCCAAATTATCAGGTCGTTCCTTAACTCCACCAAACTCCCCAAGCGCAGTTAGTCTTCTAAGAGCTTTCTCTCCTGATCTTAGATAACAATAATTGTGTTCACTATGATCACCGTTACACCATTGAGAAATCCTAGCTGAATTTATTTTTTTACTACATATTCGTTTGGCCATTTTCTGTATTTTGTTCATTTCAAAAAAGATGTTGGTATCATTTAATTCATTGTCTCTTTTAAAAGACATATATGTAAGAAGTACTGTTGCTAACCAAATTGAAGTTGGAACATTATCTAATTTCTTTTCAATAACTGGCTTAGGATATTCCATATCAGGATATAGATTTTGTAGTGCATGTGCCAATTCGGGTTTTAGTTTCCACTCAAACGTACCCCTGACACTATCATCGACTTCTTGACCATAAAATAAGATACACCAATAAACATCTGAATCACCTTTTCTAGCAGGTAATTTTTCAATATTAAGCTTTGATGCAATTCTTTTTGCTAAAGCGGTTGCTAATCCGTTATATGTTTGGGCGGTCCCGCCCAATATTTCACTTACTTCCTTACATGTAGCTGCGTGATTTTCAAATTTATAGATACATTTCATGTGCTCTATGTTTTTTTCTTTAAAAACTTCTTTGTCTTGTATTAGTTCTATCCACTGGTCTTTTGAAATTTTTACTTCGTAATCATAATATCGTGGATATGAGCTATCAATTTTTTCTTGTAAGTTCATTAGTAGCACCTCTTTGTTATTATATCAATTGTTTTTTTATTAAGAATAATTACGTTTAATTTTACTACACCAAGGCATATACGTGGATTACTAAATTTAAATGAGTAATTTCATAATTAAAAAACATTATTATTAATAAAGAGTATTTAATTAAAATCTTTCTAACTTATTTATTTCGACTGTGAAGGAATTATTATTAAGATTGCCAATATTATTTCTCCTAACTAGATAAAATAAAAACTTAAAAAAAAAGCCTTAACTCCTTCTACGTAAAGGAATTAAGAGCTGTTTTTTAAGGATAATTCAATTAGGATATAAAAAACTAGTGAGACCCCTACTCTGTCAAATACAGAGTACGAGTATTATACAATAATGTGAATATTTTAGTTCATTTAAGTCCTGTAAATCAAGCGGTCGCTAAATTTTTATTCATTGTAATTCCTATAATTCTATTGTTTCAAAAAAGTCTGTGCAATTTTTGTGCAATCGAAATGTAAAGCTTTATTATGAGGTAGGGTGAATTGTACAATTTTGAAGTTGAAGAAGAAATCATAGAAAATTTTACAATGTTGATCTCTCAACTACTGTTTTGTTCGAATAACGCTTGCGTTATTTTATATGAAGTACATGCTGGTCGCACAAATTCCTTTATTAACTTAACAAAAAAGTTGTGAACTAACTAACGTTTATAATTTGGTTGATTAGCTGATACTGACAATCACACGAATTTACTGTTTGAAGTTGTTTACGAATTTCGTATGCGTGACGATTCAGAGTTAGTATCGAATTCATTGAAAAAGAACGCCGTTAAAATCTACGGCGTTCAATTTCTCGTATTATTCATTACACGTATTTTTTAACCATTCTAAAGCACACCCTGCATAAAGTATAAATTTAGAATTTTTAATTTAGAAGCTTCCAGAACGCCATATCCTCCATCATTTCGTATCTATTATTGGTAACAGACGTGACTAGGCTATAGTGTTTTTGAAGTTGCGCGATCTTATTAACAATTTGCTCACCCTCAGCCTGATTCTCTGGACTGAAGATCGCTTTTACTTCCTTCTTTTTAATAGTTGGTACTTTATGGATAATCCAAGTCAGTATATATTGAGCATAGTCATTATCTGCCGTTGCAAAGTGGTCTAAGAATTGGGTTGAAAGGATGACACCAACGCCATATTCTCTTCCTTCTTTCATAATTTTCTTTAAAGAAGAGAAGTTTTGACTTATGAAATTATCCGCCTCATCAACAAGTATCATTTTTGTTAATTCACGATAATCTCCTTGAATGGTACTGTGTCCCTTTGTAGACATCTGGGAATAGAAGGTGTCCAACGTGATTCCTACGATTAGGTTTTGAACACTTGGATCATAACCGGCCAGATTTACAACCGATACACCTTGTATCATGTCAAATAAGGACTTAGTATCCTCACTATTGGGAGAAAAGATTTCAAAATCATATATTTGTTTTAGTGCTGCATAAAGACTATCTTCTTTTACATCCTCCCGATTCATCAATCGTTCAAATACATTATTTAATGTAGGTGGTACCAGATCCCATGTAGCCATATCAGCCTTATGAATGCCAGCTTGTGAATAAGCTTCAATGATTAAATCATTTAATAACTGCTGTTGCTTTATACCTAGATTAAAAGCATTAGCAATTGTTTCTTTAATGGTACTAGCTGTATGCAAAGGCAATAGCGGCTTTAGCTGTTTTCCCCTATATAAAGCTAACGGATTATACGGAAGGTGATATGGATGATACACTGTAGCGTTTGTCGCTTCTATAAAGTCTTCTTTGATATAGTCACCTTTATAATCAAAGATGAGAATATCAATAGGTGTTCCATTTACATTAGATAGAGCACCATCATGTATCTGTTTAATCAGCGATTTAGTAAACTGAGTTTTACCCGTTCCCATCGTGCCAATTATACCTGTATTCGTATGCATGATTTTACTCGTCGTAGTTGGATGCCAATACAATGGTTCATTACTGTTGGCCGAATGACCAAAAAGAATTCTTAATGGTTCTGTTTCATTATGTAATTTTGTAACGGAAGGTTCTATAACTAGAGAACTATGATGTAAGTCATGATTCGCCTGAACCGAAGCAATTGCATGGCTTTTTTCATAAATATTTTTCAAATTTGGCTTTTCTTCCGTGTGCAGTTCCTCAGGCGTTTCCTCCTGTTCCACGATAAGCATTTCGCCCTTCGGTTGTTTATAAATATCCTCCCAGCCTCGAATGAATTTTTCATATACTTTTTGCATTGCGGATGGCGTTAAGTGGGTGTAAACGTAGTAATTATCTTTTACAAAGATATTTTTCTTTTTACTTCCATTTTTAGCTACGAAGTATTCAAAATTGGAAGTACGGATTCCTGCAAAATCGATTGTTTCAATTGTTTTTTGTAAATCTTTTTCCATGAAGAACTGCCAGAAGTTGCGGAAGATTTGTGCGTGTGATTTTTCTGCCCATCTGATTATTTCTCCATCTATGTTCATTTCAAATTCATGAGTGCTCATTAGTAAATCCTCCTATATTTCTCTTCTTTATATATTAGATTACTAAATTTTAGCTGGCAAATATTATTTAATTACTCTTTTCCTCTAAACTGCCCGTTACTTCAATAAGAAAAGCCACCCAAATAAAAAGCAGCTAGTTCCTTACAATTAACGGGAGCCGAGTTACAAACTTTCCTTTATAATGAATTACGTTGTATACAACGTAACTTAATAGTGACTAATTGTCGATTGAGTTCTATTACACTCATGATTTATTGCATGAATCAATAATTGCAAGCACGGCTTTGATAAGTTGACACAGTACTCAGATCCAAGCAAAGCTACAATTTCACACTATGTTAGATCAAGTATTCCCTGAATATAGACGCGTATTTGGTGATTTATTTTCTAAAGTATCTTTAAATCTATTAAATGAATTTCCCACTTCTGAAAAAGTTTTAATAGAATGTGAAGTGAATTTAGCTGAGAAGATCCGTTCATTATGTAAAACACGTTCTTACCAATAGGCATTAAAAAAACAGCTAAATTGAAAGAAGCTGCCATGAATAATCCTTTTGATAAAATTATTTACCAAAGTTCATTTAATCAGTCCAAATATGTTTATTCAAATGCTTCTTCAATACCAAGAGCACCTATCTATCTTAGAGGAACAAATAGCTACACTCGCTAAAGATATCGAATAATATAAGATAATCCAGTCTATCCCAGGTATCGGAGAAAAAATCGCTGCAACGATACTCTCTGAAATTGGTGAAATAGAACGGTTTAATCATCCTAAAAAATTAGTAGCCTTCGCTGGAGTTGATCCTAGTGTATTTCAGTCTGGTAAGTTCAATGCCACAATAAATCGTATTACCAAAAGAGGTTCAACTAGGCTCCGTCACGTTCTATTTATGGCAGTCCTTTGCTGGTTTAATGCAATAAATAAACCGACTATACAGCCGATCTTATTATTCAATTTAAGCATGAGTTAGTTGAAGTACACTATTTCACAAACTTTCTATTATTATCCTTTAACCTTATGAGCTGAAAAGTTCTTAGCAACAACATAGGAGTTACCCATTACGTTCAATGTCGGTTGAAATAACGTGAATTACGGAGTGTTTAATGCATAAAAAAAGAGGGCGTATTAACTACACCCTTACCGTTTGCTTACTTTAAACCCACCTTTAAGCATAGTCATTTTTACCATGTCGGATACTTACGAGCTCAATTGATTTAGGGTTTATTAGGTCCATACTATAACTATCTTCTAGCTTAATTCGCATTCCTTTTTAATTTGCATTATTAACATTTCTTTACTCTCCGCTTGCACATAACGTTTAAATTTACCTTTTGATATACTCCATTCTTCGGAATAACCGCTACCGTCTACAACGGTTGTATAGTAGATTACCGTAAACCATTTCTTTTCCAAACGTAGCACCCCCGCAATTAATTTTTAGCGCCTAATTTGAATGTATTAGCTCGTTGTACCTAATATGACAAGCGTTAATAAGTCAAATTTCGGAATAATATAAAATAGTCTTTTTCTATTTTTAATATGAAGATTTTACCAAATGTAAATGCTATAATAGTACTAGCTTATAGGAGGGAAATAAGTTTGGGCGATATAAAAATTTTTAGGTTAAACGGTGATACCGTAGTTGAATTAACAGGACAATCAGTTGCCGTAGAAAAATCGTTACAACACATTATTGAACGGCATTTAGATACATTTTTAGGCGTACGCTTTTTAGCCTCCGAACATAGTACGGGTAAACGCCACTCAGGCAGAATTGATACCCTAGGTATTGATGAAAACAATTCACCCGTAATTATTGAATATAAGCGATCAATTAATGAGAATGTAATAAATCAAGGTTTATTTTACTTAGATTGGCTATTAGACCATAAAGCGGAGTTTGAACTTATGGTAATGCGTAGATACGGTGAAGAAGTATCAAACGCTATTGACTGGAGTAGCCCTCGTTTTCTTTGCATAGCAGGCGGGTTTACTAAATACGATGGACATGCCGTAGAACAAATTAACAGAAACATAGAGTTATACGTTTATAAACATTATGAAGATGGACTATTGTTATTAGATTTAGTAAATGCAACAACGGCACAAACTGTAATCACCTACGCCAAAGAAAAGCACCATACGTGCTTCTTGAATTAATTTCGTAGTGAGAGCTAACTTATTTTGATCAATTAATCCTATTGTTTTATGAATGTTAAAAGATAGACTATCCTCTTCAGTAAAAACATTCTGCTTAATAATCTCCTCTTTTAAACTAATCTTCATTTGAGAAAATCCATCAAAGCCTAATTTTTTTGTTAATCTCGTTATTGTATTTGGAACAGTATACAATTGAGCAGCTAAATATTGTATAGAGTAGCCAACAACTTCTTCTTTGTTATTCATAATAAACTCAATAATTTGATCATCAGTATCGTTTAGTTTATATTCAAATTTTTGAATCCTTTCCTTAAAATGTAACATAGCAAGCACCTACTTATTTATGTACTATTATTATTACTGATATTTAACTTCAAAAAGAGAACAACTATAATATTGTTCTCTTTTCCTATTTTTCTTCCTTTTTATTTTTTACTTAACAATAAAATAACGTACTCTAAGTCGTTTAAATCATATAAAGGTTCAATATATGCTGTTTGATTTAGACCTAAATTATCAATTTTAACTTCCTTTACTTTACCTAATTCAATACCTGGTAAATAGATTCCTCCTAGACCAGAGGTAACAATGGTTTCACCAGCTTTTAATTGATCATTTACATTGAAAAGAGTCATTTTTAAATAGCCAGTTTTCTCATCTGCCCCTTTAATTAGGCCTTGTAATTGATGATTATTTTTTGGTTGGACTGATATATATGAGGTATATTTATTTGCACTTAATAAATCTACCTTTGAAGTATGATTCGAAACTTCGATTACTTTACGTACTAAGCCTTGAGAAGTTATTACATTTGTATTTATTTTTACTCCATCTTTTGATCCCTTATTTATTTCTACAAAGCTGTTCCATGTATCAAAATCTCTTTTTGTAACGATTGCTACTTCAGTTTTGTATTTTTGACTTTCTTTATTTAGTCTTTCTTTTAGTAGTTTTAATTCTTTATTTTCGATAGTAAGTTCAGTTATATTAGCTTTTAAAAATGTTTCATTGCTCATTCTTTCATTTAGATAATCATTTTCTTTTTTTAATTTAATTAAGTCATTGATATTGTTTGTGTAATTTTCGAATGTCTTGCTTTTTGAGAATAGATACCCACTTGTAAAAAGAATGACGATTAACACCGTAATAATAATTATTTTTTTCATCGGTTTTTCCTTTTCTTACCTGTTATTATCATGAATTATTGCAATTTAAGAATATCATGAAAAATATCCTAAATAAGAAGGGTAATATGGCAATTTTGTGTTTGAACAATTTTAATAGAATCTGCTGTTTCATCATCCCCAATTGTTACCAAAAGTTAAGAATTAATAAAAAGCCAACTACCGACAGTTGACTTTTGTTCCTATAAATATTTAAATGATTGTTCAAATCTAACTCATGAATTATTCATCAAATCCATAAATAATTACTTCGCATTAGCATCAGGTTGATGAATTCCAAAAATATTACCTTCAGTGTCCTTGAAGTATCCTTGCCATGCCATTCCAGGCAGTGCATATTTAGGCATTGCTACTTTGCCACCATTTTCAACAATTTTAGCTTCCGTAACGTCGTAATTTTCTACTCCCATGGTACATGCATATCCATTTAATGGTTGGTTTGCTTCAGGAGGAGCACTTTGGCGTTGCATTAAGGCACCGTTAATTCCCATTTCGTCCTCATTGCCTGTCACTGCACCAAAGTATGGCATTCCTGCATATTCACTCCAATCTTGAAACGTCCAACCAAATACCTCTCCATAAAACTTCTTTGCACGTTCCATGTTATCAACATGAATTTCGAAATGAACTAATCTTCCCATAGTTTCCTCCTATGATTTACAAGAATTTTCCTTAACTCATCTAGTATGTACACTATAGTTGCTATTTATAATTATATTGGATATGGAAAGAAATTCAATTTCCAAAGAAATATTTCTTATATCATTCGTTCGACATATAGTAATTGATATTTTATCTAATCAATTTGTCAACCGTAGGAAGGTCAGCTAGGGCCCATTCAAGTTCTTTTAACTCAGAGATTTCTTTCCATACTATCTTCGCATGCTCATTAGCTACTGGCTTACCGCTTATAATCTTTGCTTCGTAAGTTATCAAATTTACAATTATATTTGGATACTCATGAATTACATCATGAACTAGTTCAGTTACAGATATTTCACAGCCTAATTCTTCTTGTATTTCACGAACCAAAGCCTCTTCAGGTTTCTCATTCTTCTCTATTTTTCCACCAGGAAATTCCCAGCTATTTGGCATGCTCATTTCTGGTGAACGTAAAGCACATAGTATTCGGTTTTGATCGTTTCTGATGACAGCTCCAACTACTTTAATTTGTTTTTTCATTGTTTTTTTAATCCTTTTAATTCAATTATATATTTATTATTTGGGAAGTACATTAGACAGCCTATCCAAATAATCTTAATACTATTTCTTTTCTAAAATCCGAATGGCTTTTTCAATTTTAGCTAATGTCTTACCCATTCCAAAATCGACTACTTTTGTGTGTGGTTGAGTGGATTTTCTTTTATTTTTTCGTTTTAATCCCATAATGCCCCTCCTGTACAATCTTTTAATACCAATCCTATACAGGAAAAGAAGCATTTATGCATAAGAAAAGCAGGGAATTTAATCATCCCCTGCTTAATGAAATTACCTTGTATATGTAAGTTTTTCTGCTTTAGCGTTAGCTTTAAGAACATTTCTAAATCCTTCAACAACTGCTACTTGTGTATTTGGTCGTAAGGAGTTTTCTGTAGGGGCGTTAGACTTAGATTTTCTTCGCTTAATACCTGCAGATCTACGAAGTTCACTTACTGCTTGTCCACTTATACTTGACATGATAACCCCTCCTGTTTTATTAGATGTGTTCATTCATATCTTATCATAATAATTATAATTATTCATCATCCTCTTCTAAATCAACCATATACCAATCAAAAATATATAACAAGTTTGAAATATAAGAAGCATCAATCCCATCGACCGCTACATCTCCTGCCTCTAATGTCACAATCATGCTATAATAATTTCCGAAGTAAGGTATAGAAATTAGTTTTTCCTCTTTTAAAATAATGGTTTCACCATAAGAAAAAGTCTTTATCATATTCTTTTTATCTTCTTCATTTGTTGACAAGTTTATTGCATGTCTAATACTCATCTTAGTAATCTGGGACTGAATTTTATTTTGCTTATCTTCCTCGCTAATTGGTGAGTCAAATATAAATATAGTGATGGCAATACCGAATGTATCGCTATATAGCTTCAGATATTCCGATAATTGATTAACATACTCTTCTCTTGATTGTGGAAGAGGTTTATTATCAAAGGAAACAACGGTTTCTTGTATGACTTTAGAGAAGTTTTCTGCTTTTTTGGCACTTTTTAAAATCATTTGCTTACTCTCTGTCAAAGCCTCACGAACTTCATCTTCATACTTAAACTCTGCACTCCAAATTTTTAAAATGTTTGGACATAGAAATACAGCTAAATCTATAAAAACTACTAAAGCTGAAATTTCTGTAAGTAACTTCCAATTCTTAAAATCTAGATTACTAGTTATTACTCCAATTGCCATGACGATTAAATACAACGTATAGTATGTCCTTCGTATACGACCTAAGTTGTTATGAAAGCTTTTACTGTCCATCCAGTAAAAAGCTAAAACAATTAGCAATAAAATAGAAAATCCTCCAAATAAAACTTTCAAGTGAGATACATGTAATAAAAACATTAGTGAAAATATGATACTAAACATCAATACAAGTAATATCACATATATTACCAAGAAGTTAACCTTATATTTACCTATCTGTACTTTCAACTTAACTCCCCCTTATATCTAATATTTTATCAAAGAAAAGGTAGAGTTTGCTTCACAAATAACTAGAATATTGGAACTCTAATTGAACGGATCCATCATGTAAAGAGTTTTACGAACCTGTCGATCGATAATGCCTCACTCCAATTTGCCAAACTAGTAAACAAGGTATAATAAAAATAATCCCTGCTACTGGCGATAACATATATAGATATGCTTTCCCATCCGTTTTATCTAGAATGTACATTAAAGGTAAATAATTAACACATCCAAAAGGAATAACAAATGTAAAAAATTTTGTTATCCATTTCAGATAAATATTTAATGGGTACTGTGCCATCTCTCTTCCGCCATCAGTAAAAATATTGACTACTTCGAGACCTTGAATTGTCCAAAAACACATCGTTGCAGCAAGAATAAAGATTCCAGTAAAAATAAAGACCCCGCTAATAACCATCAAAATAATGGTTACTACTTTCATACTGCTCCATTCGATGGAAAGATTATTTAATGCCCAAATCAAAACAATTAAACTCTGAAGTAATCTACCGACTCTAGTAAACTCGAATTTAGAACCCATAACTTGAACAATTGTACTTCTTGGACGAACAAGTACTCGATCAAAGCTACCGCTAGCTATTAAACTAGAGAAAGAGTCAAATCCACGAGCAAAACATTCACTTAAAGCAAATGCCATATGGATAATTGCAAAACAAAGTGCAACCTCATAGAAAGTCCATCCTTTAATTTGTCCAAAACGTTCAAATAAAAAATAAAGACCCGCAAACATCGAGAACGGGATTAAAAACTGGCCGATAGTTAAAAGCCAAAATGAAGTGCGGTATTCCATTTGAGATTTAAAGAGAATTAGAAGATATTTAAAATATAGTTTCATAGTGTCAACCTCCTTGGACCACGACACTTCGTAAGGCTTTATTGAAAGCGATTCTTCCTAGCCAAACAAGTAAACTTAACCAAATAATTTGTATAACGATCCCAATTACTGCTTCAGTTTGAGGAATATTCCCAGAGTAAACCCTAAACGGGAAATCAGCTGTCCATCGGAATGGAAGGAAATAAGCAAATGTCTGAAGCCAAGCCGGCATTAGTGGAATTGGAATTGTTAATCCAGAGAAAAATTCACCAAAAACCCCAAACAGTAGTAAAGAGCCTATAGGTGACATTGTTACAAAAACTGAAATATAAATGAACATTGAAATCGAAACAAGAAGAAGTAAACCAAAAATAAGGGCAAACAAAAATAACACAAAGGTTAAGACACTTGGTGGTAACGTCATTTTATAAGGTTGAGGCAAAAGGAATGCGACAAGTAGGATTGGGAAACACCTTAGAATTGCACTCGATAAGCGTTGGGCTAAAAGTTTTGAATACCAAAATCCATATATTTCGCATGGTCTACAGAGCTCATATGCGATATTCCCAGTTGTAATCAGATCAAAAAGCTCATTATCACGAAACCACAGCATGATGAAAGCTAAAAAGGATTGTTGTAACCATAAGTATGTAATGATTTCTTTTAAAGAAAGTGGTTGAGAATGTACAGTTTGACTATAAAAAGCTTCAAAGATCATGATGTACATGAATCCCCAGAAAAACTGTGTTGCTACTCCCGCCAATGCTGCTGAACGATATTGCATTCCGTTCAATAATCGTAGTTTTAGTACAGAGACATATGGCTTCATATTTGAAACTCCTTGTAGAGACCAACGATAATTTCTTCAATTGGTTGTGCTTCAATCGTTACATCAAGTAGATCAACCTTACTAGATAAACTGGAAATCACGTCAGATATTTTAACTTGTTCAGTATCTAAACTTAAAATTGCCCGTTCAGGAGACCATGACATCATTGTGGTTCCAGGAATTTTAAATGGATTCTGGTCCTCCCGGTAATCTACCGTAATCGTTTTATGAGTCCCAAAATATTTTCGTAATTCATTTAAGTTACCATCGAATAATAAACTTCCTTTACCAATTAAAATAACTCGATCAGCTAAAGCTTCAATATCATTCATATCATGTGTCGTAAGAATGACGGTAACGCCCTTTTCTTTATTTATTCTTTTAATAAACTCGCGTACGGCAATTTTTGAAACAGCATCTAGCCCAATTGTAGGTTCATCCAAAAATAAAATTTTAGGACTATGTAGCAATGATGCTGCAATTTCACAACGCATCCTTTGTCCTAAGCTTAATTGTCGTACAGGTGAATGAATCAGATTTTGTAAATCGAGAGTGTCAATCAGTAGATCAAGATTATCTTGATATTCGTTTTGAGGAATTTTATAAATATCACGGAGCAGCTCAAACGAGTCTATGACGGGTACATCCCACCACAATTGAGACCGTTGCCCAAAAACAACACCGATCTGTTTTACATAGGAAGCTCTTTCCTTCCATGGAGTGTATCCCATTATGTTACACGTCCCTCGATCTGGAACCAATATTCCGCTCATGATTTTTATCGTTGTTGACTTCCCTGCGCCATTCGGACCAATATACCCGACGATTTCCCCCGGTTCAATAGAGAAAGAAATATCATTCAACGCTTCAACAATCGTATGCTCACGATAAAAAAGCCCCTTCACTGCCTGCCTAAGTCCTGAAGACCGTTTCGCAACCTTGAAGGATTTACTTAAACCATCTACTGTAATCAAATTTTTCCCCTCCTAACTTTTTTTGACTGGAAGAAAAATACTATCATCATACTATCGGCACGTCAATATCTTTTTCAGTTTATTCGGTAATTTTAGAAAAATAGGCTTTGTGAATGTAAATTTGATTTTCTTATACAATCACATGGCAGTATAGTTCAATTAAAAAAGCGTATTATCCTTTTTAATAGAATAATTATAAGTAGACAAGTTTTGTTGAATTTAAGGATTTTAATTTGAGGGGAGTTACTAAATGTATACTTGGTTAATTTTATCTTTACTATTTCTCATTAATAATCTTAATTCACTAAAAAAGGAAAAGAGGTGAAAAGTAATCTCCTTATCTTCTCCTTTCCTTACCTTTATATTCTACAAATATGAATTATGAATTTCCATATTGCTTAATTCTTAAACGTATTTGGTTTTCAAATTCTACCATAGTTAAATTTGTTACATGCTGAAGAGCTGAATAAAATTCTTCTCCATTCTTCATCTCATTTAGAATGTTTAAAACACCTTCTTTTCCACTTCTTTCAACAATCTCTTCAATAGCAAAGTAACTTTGCTGATAAGGACCGCCTACTTTATCCCACTGTTCATGAGTATTTAATTGTTCAAATGAGATAAGTGGAAATTCAGATTTGTCAACGTTTTCTCCCCACTGCGTTTGTATTTTTTCTCCAACATAAGTAGCGAAACCTTCATGAAACCAAAACGGAAGTTTCGAGGATATAATATCATTTGACTTTAATACTTGTATCAAACGAAAATGAGTATATTCATGTGCAAGGGTGTTTTCAAAATAAATAGGCAAGTTTGGTTTAGACGTTCGTAAGTATATAGCATTTTTTTCTTCATCATAAAATCCTGCGATAAGGTCTTGATATGCTACTTTTTCAAACTTTTTTTCATTCAAAATAAAAATATCAATATCTTTATTATTTGTTCCTAATAAATCATCGACACTTTTTTTTGCTACTTTCACGGTCTGTACACTAACTGGTAAATAGTTTTCTTCACTTTTGTTGTACATAAATGTAGCATTGTAAATATACTTACTATGTTCTAATTTTAAACCTGTGAAAAACACTTGCTTAATAACCAATGCGAAGATAAATCCAATTACAAATAATAAAACCAATAATATTTTTTTCAAAACTAATCCACCTAATTATGATTGTAATAATATTACCTTTGTATTAACTTCTTTTCTAACTGCAAACCAATAATCTAGATCTTTACTATTCAAGTTTGTAAATTTAGTGAAATAAGTAAGTGACGTCTTTTTATTACCTACTTCTTCATTCATTAAAGCTAGTTGATGTAACATAATGTCTGAATTGTTACTATTTATATTACTCTTATACAATTTCTCAATATTTTCTATACTTACAGAGTTTTAAAATACAAGAAATTCAAATATGTACAATATATTAATTCCACATTAACAAAATATTAAATAAACTATTATTCTACTAATATTTTTAATAAAATTTTATTGTTTCTAACATTATCTTAATGATATAGCAAATATCGGAAAAATTGTATATGTTTGGAAAAATATTTTTCTGAAATTTTTGTCTAATAGTAATATATAGACTCAATTTTTAGGGGGAAGTTAGAATTATTGGTGTTTAACAAAAATAGAAATTATTTTACTATGTGGACTTTTTTCTCGAAAAAGCTTACGAGGGAATGAGTAGATATTTTTATTATGTTAAAATTTTAATCTAAAATAATGAAATGATAAACCAGAAATATATTACGAAATTTTTCATTTATACTCTAAGTTTAAATAAAGTAAAAAACTTTTCCTTATACAATTTACGCATGCGTTTGTTACAAAACGATGGACTACTTCGGCGCACTTTTTTTGTCCTAAATGGCACTTAGTTGAAGAAGGTAATGTAATAGAAATATTAATTAAAGTAATCATATTCTATAAGGCGCAAATTGAATGGAAATAAGAAAAGCGACTATAAATGTTATTCCAGAATTAGTCATTAGTGAAACAATCGGGGGATCCAACTACTGTCGTTGTAACGCTTGTGGTAGATTCCACTTATCGTAAAAGAGGAATTGGTAAAAATCTTATTTAAGAAGCAGAAAACTGGGCAATAAAACAAGGGGATTCTTCAATAGGGCTAAACAGTGGAAATCGAGAAGAAAGAAAAGAAGCTCATATTTTTTATTTTTTATACAAATTTAGATTATGTTGCCAAAAGTACAGATTATGTAAAACCGAAAGCGTGGCTGGAACCATAATCTCTTGACAATCTAATTTGCTAACTTTGTATCATCAAAGAGAGGGAACTTAATATGAGCTGTCATGATCATATCTACACTGTTATCAATTGCTTTCTGGAAAGGTGCTAGCTTAACGAACGTAATCTTTCCTTGTCATGTTTAACAATCGGAGGTTGGTAATGACTGTCAATACTAGTATCGCTGTTACCAAAACTTCTCACTTTGTATTCCTTTTATTGTCTGGAACTTCTTGTTGCACCTAGTTCCATTGTGTCAAAGTTGAAACTGAAAGTACAGCTGTTAAAGCTTCCCATTTCTTTCTAGTCATCTTTTCCCTCCCTTTTCTTTAAAGATTTGTAGAGATTATAAATCGCAGTTACTCTCATATATGCCAATATTTACTATTGCTTGTATATTAGTTAAACATCCTACTTATAAAGCCTTTGATGAAATCATCTTGGAAGGTGCATTGAATGATTAGATTTTTCCTCAAAACACCTTCCACTTGAGTAAAATACATTTTCAGTTAGTTCTAATTACTTGAATTCAACCGCCATTTCATCTTTAAACCCGAATAAATAAGTAAAAATAAAGCCAGCTACATAAGAGATAATAACTCCAGTTAAGTACAATAAAATCTGATTCGTATGAACTAAGAATGACAATGGAAGTCCTGAAACACCGACAGCAATGGTAGCGATATGGAAATGAGCCTGAAATGCTCCACCGATTCCGGCACCTAAACATGCAGTTAAGAATGGACGTCCTAGCGGGAGCGTTACACCAAAGATTAATGGTTCACCGATTCCAAGCATTCCTGATGGAAGTCCCCCACCGATTGCACGTTTTAAGCTTTTTTTCTTCGTTTTAAAGTATATTGCAAACGCTGCTCCTACTTGACCCGCTCCACCCATCGCTAGGATTGGAAGTAAAGGGTCATCTCCAATTTTGTTGATCAATTCAAGATGAACTGGAGTCAAACCTTGATGGAGCCCAGTAACTACTAGTGGAAGGAATGTTGCTCCAAGTACAAATCCAGCTACAACTCCTCCATAATCAAGAACATTTAGCAAGCCTTTTGTAATCGCATCTGATACATAACCGCCAACAGGCATAAATACAAGGTATGTAACGATACCTGTAATTAATAATGCTATGGTAGGTGTGAGAATAATATCTAAAGATTGCGGTACAAATTTTCTTACTTGCCTTTCAACTAAAGCGATGAAGATTGCTGCAAAAAGAACTCCGATTAACCCTCCACGACCAGGAAGAAGATTGTGCCCAAACAATGAGATATCTGCAACTCCAGGGTTAATGACAAGAATACCTGCCAATGCCCCAAGCGCGGGTGATCCACCAAATTCCTTTGCGGCGTTTATTCCGACTAAGATTCCAAGATAAGCAAACAGACCCGATCCAATAACAGTTAAAATAATAGCTAATTTTGAGTCTGCAGCAAGCCATTCCGCTTGAACAATTGCTTTTGTAATACCAGTTATTAATCCTGAAGCTACAAGGGCAGGAATTAACGGAATAAAAATACTTGCGATTCTACGTAAAAAAAGTTTAAAAGGTTTTGCGTTCTTTCTATCAATCTCTGATTTGTTTTTTGAAGCTACCTCATTCAGATCAAAATCAGTGGCCGCCGCAAGCAGTTTATCAAACTCTGCTGCAACTTTATTTACAACACCAGGTCCGAGTATGATTTGAATCGTTTCTTCTTCTACAACTCCTAGAACCCCTTCTGTCTTTTTGATTGCCTCTATGTCTACCTTTGAATGATCTTTCGAAGCTACTCGTAGTCTTGTCATACAATGAGTGGACGTCGTAATATTTTCTACTCCGCCTAAATGCTCTAATAAATGTTCAGCAATTATTAAGTATTTGCTAATCCCCTTTGCCATCTTCATAACTCCTTTCAAAATAATCCTACCTCTTAAAATAGTTTGAAATGTTTATGATAATAGTCAGCGTTGATAGATTGATAGTTTTTTAAATTGTCTATCCTCTCCCTTTCCTAAAAATTTACATCCATAGGTTATTTACCAAAAACAAAATTTCGATTTTTTTATTACGGATTTTGAAATTTTCTTTTAAATTTTACGCTAATGATATCGCTTTTATGACAAGGTATTAAGAGGAAAGAATATGATGAGTCTCTATCAAGTATGTTTATATAAAAAAAGACGCATCCCATGTTAGTGGAATGCGTCTAATATCACCTATATCTTCCCTATCTTCTTTGAAATTTCTTCCGCTGCTTTCATTACTTCTTCGATCAAGAACGGAACACGTTCCTGAGTAAAACGAAATCCAGGTACGTTCACGCTTATAGCAGCAAGTACTTTGTTGTGATATCCAGTAATTGGAGCCGCAATAGCCGCCGTATCCTCTGTTTTTTCACTTTGACTTATTGCATAGCCATTTTGTCTGATTTCAACTAGTTGCTGTTTTAAAATTGATATTGAATCAGGTGAAAGATTAAGTTGATCTAGTACTTGTTGAATTTCATACTCTTTCATATAAGCAAGAATGGTTTTATTGGGAGCACCAATATGTAGTGGAATTCGGATACCCAAATTTTCAGCAATTCTAATTTTTAAAGGACTGTCAATTTTATCAATCACAATTCCATCTATTCCGCTCTCAATATTTAAGTAGATACTTTCCTCTAAAAGGTGCGCCAAACGCTCCATTACTGGTCTTGCAACTAATCTGAAATCCATTTTATCCAATTGACGGAGACCAAGTTCCATCCATTTATACCCTAACTTATAATGCTTGGTTTCAGGTATTTGTACAACAAGTCCATGTTGGATTAAAGCGTTAAGTAATCGGTGAAGCGTACCGAGAGATAGAGATGTTTTTTCCGCTAATTCGGTAATTTGCCAATTACTTTTGGATTCATCCGAATTTAGGATATCGATAATAAGCATAGCTCGGTCAATTGATTGGACCATGATCATAACTCCTATGACTCTTCACTTCTTATCTTGGGGAGTCTGTTCAAAAATCTGGGAAGTTTCCACGTTAGGTGGATTCCCGTTTATTACGTACTGGTAGTATACGTACGTTTCTTTAAAGATGCGTTGACTTAAGTATCTCAGCTCTTCTTGTTTCCTTTCGAACTTGCAATTGAATAATTGTGAGAGTAATTTTTTACATCTATCTTACAAGTTTATCGTCTGTTTTTCCAATTAATTTATAACTTTATTGATTCTAATGATGCATTAGACTTATTTTTTCTTAATTTACGTTTTTTACCACGACTCACATCTAAAGAATCTTCAAGCTTTTTAACTCCAAACGTAATGATTAGTACAAGTGCAAGATAATATAAACCTACGACAATATATGTATTCATTTGTTCAAAGTTAGAGGCAGCCTCACTTAGTCCTGCTCCCCATAAATCTTGCATCCCTACATATGCTACAAGTGAAGAATCCTTTAATCCAATTATAAATTGATTACCTAAAGCAGGAATCGCCATTTTAAATGCTTGAGGTAGTACGATTCTTCTCATTGCTAAAGGTTGGGACATCCCAAGAGAACGGGCAGCTTCCAATTGTCCTTTGTCAATTGATTGAATTGAACCACGAAAGATTTCAGCAATATATGCTCCACTATGCACACCTAGCGCCAATGCACCTGCCCAAAACTGCGAGAATGTAATAATACTAGAAAGACCGAAATATAAAATGGCAATTTGAACAATAAGCGGTGTCCCACGAATGACCGTAATATAGAGATTAGCAATATAATTGAGTGCTTTAATCCGTGAGAGTCTAAAAAATGCAAATATAAGACCTATTCCACTTCCTAAGATAGTAGATACGATTGTCAATTTTAATGTTAATAAAGTTGCTACTAAAAACACATGAAATGTATTTAAAAATATATGCATGATGAACCTCACCCCTCATCTTGTCCTAAAAAAATCTTAGGCTCTATTTTACGCTAGTATTCTATTATTATTTTTCTTCAAGAATATTGCGACCAAACCACTTTTGACTAATTTTTTCATAAGTTCCATCTTTAATAATTTCATCTAAAGCTTTATTAATTTTCTTCTCAAGTTCTTTATCATCTTTCCTTACAGCAATTGCTTGATTATCGTGAGTTAGTGGTGTACCAACATCCTTAATCTTAGCCTTTCCTTCTTTAATGACTCTAAAGCCAACCATTTGATCCGTAATGACAGCATCTAATCTACCAGTTGGAAGATCCATGATTGCCGTCAGATCACTATCATAATCAACTACATTTTCTTTTCCAGTATATTTAATCGCTAAATCTTTATAAGGGCTTGCTTTTACAACGCCAATTTTCTTCCCTTTTAAATCCTCAGCAGATTTGATTTCCTTATTATTATCAGCGACAAAAATCTGAGAACCTGAAATATAATATGGATTACTGAAATCAACCACTTTTAATCGTTCATCAGTGATCGTCATACTCCCCAAAATCGCATCATACTTATTGGACACTAATCCTTGAACAATTGTTTCCCATGGGTTCGTTACTGGTACAGCCTTCATTCCCATTTTATCCGAAAGTGCTTTACCGATTTCAACATCAAATCCAGTTAGCTTTCCATCTTCTTTAAAGTTAAATGGTTTATATAACCCACTCATCGCATAATGAAATTCTTTTGAACTCGCTTGATTACTGGTTTTATCTGCTCCACATGCACTTAGAAACATTGTCCCTGCTACCATTGAAGATAATAAAACATCATACCATTTCTTTTTCATTTCTTATACCTCCCATAATTTTTAAAATTATAAAATACTATTAAGAAATTGCTTTGTTCTTTCATTTTGCGGATTTTCAAAAAACTGTTTAGGTGTACCCTCTTCTAAAATTAAACCTTCCTCCATGAATAAAACTCGATCCGCTACACCTCGAGCAAAACCCATTTCATGAGTGACTACAACCATTGTCATACCTTCACTTGCTAACTGTTTCATAACTTGAAGAACCTCTCCTACTAGTTCTGGATCTAAGGCTGAAGTAGGTTCATCAAACAGCATTACCCTCGGGTTCATCGCAAGTGCACGTGCAATCGCAACCCTTTGTTTTTGTCCCCCTGATAACATATCTGGATATTCATCAGCCTTATCTATCAGTCCAACCTTGTCCAGCAAAACATAAGCAATCTCTTTTGCTTCACTCTTTTTCATTCCTTTAACATGAATAGGAGCTTCAATTATATTTTCTAAAACTGTTTTATGCGGAAAGAGATTGAAGTGTTGGAAAACCATACCAACCTCCGACCGAATTTTATTCAAATCTGTTTTACTAGGTTGAACCAATTCACCATCAAAATAAATGTCTCCCGAATCATTGATTTCTAAAAAGTTTAAACATCTTAAAAGAGTGCTCTTTCCTGATCCGCTTGCCCCTAATAAAACAACCACTTCTTTTTCTTCAATCGTTAAATCAATTCCTTTTAATACTTGTAATGGCCCAAATGATTTACTTACACTTTTGATCTGAATCATCTTCATTCATCCCTCCCATCGAGTAAATAACAACACTTTTTCCATAATGCGGAAACCATTTCTATTTTATCAATATTATACACAATTCCGACTATTCCGTCATTAAGTAATTTTCTTTCAATTTTTCAGAAGTCAATCTGTCAAATCTTACCAATCACCCTAAACTAGGCGAATGCATATATTGTTATCCAATATATGTAACGAAAGGGGGCTATTCTCATGCATGTCGATTTAACTGCCATCCATTGGCTTTATGTAGCATTTATAGGTTTAATTATTTTATTTTTAATTCTGAGACGTGACACTAGCCTAGTCTGCCTCGCAGGAATTTTTCTACTTGGCTTGGTAGCTACTGAGTCACTAACTAGTTCAGTTAGTATCTTGTTTTCAAGTTTCATATACGCCATAACAGAATTACTTTCTACTATTTTAGTAATCTCAATTATTGTTTCTATGAGTAAAGCTTTAACTGATAGTGGAGTGCATCAGGCACTCATCAGTCCATTTACAAAGGTGATGAGGAACGCCACACTTGCCTATTGGACGATTGGTATTGTAATGATGGTTGTATCTTGGTTTTTCTGGCCGTCTCCTGCAGTAGCATTAATTGGTGCGGTTTTACTTCCAGTTGCTTTAAGAGTTGGGTTACCAGCTTTAGGTGTTGCGATGGCAATGAATTTATTTGGGCATGGTATCGCTCTTTCAAGTGATTACGTTATTCAAGGCGCTCCTAAACTAACAGCTGACGCGGCTGGCATTCCGGTTTCAGATGTTTTACATGCAAGTATTCCACTTGTGATCGTAATGGGTGTCGTGACAACTGTGGTTGCTTTTTACTTCTTAAAACGAGATATGAAAAGAGGACTTTTAACAGTCGAATTACCTGAAGAGGATACTAAAGCTGAGGACTATCTGCTTTCATCTACTCAACAAAAATGGATGGCCGCTCTTGTTTTCATTTTATTTGCAGTGGATATTTGGGCGATGGTTCATTTCAATTTACAAGGTGGAGATGCAACAGCTTTAATCGGGGGTACTGCATTAATCATCCTTTCATTTCTATCAATGTTGGGGCATAAAAATAAAGGATTCGAAGAAGTAACAAATTATTTAATTCTTGGATTCAAATTTGGTTTTAGAGTATTTGGTCCGGTTATTCCTATTGCAGCTTTCTTCTATCTAGGAGATAGTGGATTTACTGCAATTATTGGAGATTACTTGCCAAAAGGATCACATGGAATTGTAAATGATCTAGGGTTTGCTTTGGCACATTCAGTACCTGTAAATCCTGGGGTTGCAGGAGTAACTTTAACAACTGTCGGAGCAATTACAGGTTTAGATGGATCGGGGTTCTCTGGAATTTCACTTGCTGGATCTGTTGCTTCGTTATTTGCTACGGCGATTGGTCATGGAGTTGCAACTTTGACAGCTATGGGGCAGATTGCGGCGATTTGGGTTGGTGGAGGAACATTGATTCCTTGGGCATTGATTCCTGCGGCGGCTATTTGTAATGTTAGTCCTTTTGAGTTGGCTAGGAGGAATTTGTTGCCTGTTTTGATTGGGTTGGTTGTTACTACTGTTGTTGCTATATTTTTGATATAACTAAATTGCAGCTTATTTTATTAGTCAAGGTGTTATATGAATAATTTGAGTTATTATTTTCAATTTAATTAACGAGATTCTTTCTAACTAAATAAAAAAATTAAAAAAGCTACTCATTATATTTTAAATAGAAAAGGTGTAGCTTTTTAATTTTTTCATTTTCTTTCAAAAATAATATCCTTTTTTAAATCTACTAATATAATAAAAATATTTTTGGGAACAGTCATTACTACAAAAATTAATGGAAAAATATCCACACAATTAAACACATTATTGAAAGTAAAAGAAAGGTGAGAATTGTAAGGGAAAAAAATAAAATTTTTTATTTATTTACTATTAACATATTATCTATGACTATCCTTTTTCAATTTTAATCCAACTAGATCTAAATCAAAAATAATTGCTGTAAATACTGACAATTAGTTACCTATTTTTTGAATAACTTTGCTTTTCACTTCGATTTAACGATCTGCTTCTTAATATTTATTTATTTTTGTTCAGTAGTTTTTTTCCATCTCAATTTTGCAACTTCTGAATCACCTATAAGTGTCATTAGTATATTGTCTTTAAGTTTCATTAGTACTATCCTTAATTACTTCTGCAAATTTAACTATTTAATAAATTCGTATATGCAAACAACAGATTATAAATTAACAATTGCATGATATGTAATTTTAAAAGACAATATTAATTATGAATATTTATAATATTCAACAAATTAATAAAGGAGTAAACTATATGATATTACATACTAATAACGATTTAATTTGTAGCGTGGATGATCTTTATAAAAAAATAATTAATGAACTTAATAAAGGATTGACAGAAAAAGACTCTATTGTTTTACCTTTAGATTCATGGTTGACAGTCAATCTTGAAGAACATAAGAAACTAGTTGCATTAAGTGTTGATGCTTCTATTTTAGTGAATAAGATAAAAAAATTAATTATTGATTCAATACCATATAAAAGGGAGCAATTACTAAGCTTTTTTTCTTTTCAAAGTCTAGAAGATATTTCCTCCATAAACTCCGGTCATGATACCGACTATTATGATGGGCCTCTACACTCGTATCAAATAGAAATTTTACAATACTTATTATTTTCTACCAATGATATACAAAGGAAAGATAATTTGCTTCAGAATTTTACTTATGACAATGTTGAATTAGACTATCTTATCTTTCAAAATAACCAAGAGAGATATAAAAATTTGACTGTAATAAAAAGGCTAATTAAATCGCTAGCTAATATATGTCAAATTCAGATTTTTCAAAACATGAATTCTGAAAATGCAACGGATTTTGAGCGAGACAAGATTAAAACGAAATTTCTTTATAAAAAAGCAACACTTAGAAATGATACTCAAGCTGTCGACAATTTCCAAAGACATATAGATTTATTTAACTTTGAAACGATAAAAGGTGACACAATTAATTCGAAATATGATAAAAAGGGGTCTTATCCTTTAGAAATTACAACACTGTTTGCTATTATCAATAATAATTTGACAATTAAATTGGAGAATATAAGGCACTTAAAGGAGGAAATATTTAATCTAACGGATTTTAATAACGTGTCAAACGTTATTGAAATAATGGCTGAAGCTTTTAACCTAAAAAATAATTATCTACATCTAATGAAAAATAAATTTGTAGATTTACAGTCCTTTAAACAGTATCTTTATGCAATAATTGATTTGGAAGTAATTCAAAAAAATTTATATAAAATTGATGATGATATATTAAAACTTAACTTATTAAATCTGGGTAATGAAGAAATAATCAAAGATAAATTAAGTCGATTTAAAGGTACATTAAATATTGAGATACAAAATCTACACATACCAACAAAAAATCAAAAGATAAGGAACAGTAATCTAACTTTTCAATATATTATTGATAATTATCTATTGGGTAATAATTATGATTTAGATGATTTTAATCATTTTATTATAAATAATCCTGTTTTGATGAAGCCTTTCATAAAGGTAGAGGAAAATTATTACCTACCATGTTACAATGCAGTAACTCATAATTTACATTATATAATTCATGAATGTCTCGAAGACGGAGGTGAAAAACTTAGGGAGAAAGAGTGTAAGCCAGCTTTCTTAGAAAAAGAGATAGAACAACTTTTTAGTGAATATGTTAGTGGTGCTAAAATATATACTGGTCTAATTTACCATCAAAATGAGGATACAAATAACTTTAATGAAAATGATTTATTAATAGTGTATGGAACATACGCATTCCTTATAGAAGCAAAATCTGACAGACTTTTATATACTGCTAAACACGAAAATGTAAAAGATTTAATAGGTAGATCAATAAACAAAGCTACAAAACAAGCTCTAAATTTTAAATCCTATTTAAAGGACCAAGTTGGTAAAAAAATAAATATTAAACAAGAAATCCAAGAAAATAAGAAAAAATACCGTAGAGATATTCAGGTGGATTTAAGTTCGGTTAAGGAAATTTTTGTAATGAACGTTACTTTTGACTCCTGGGGTACTATCTCTACGCAACTTAATAGTCTAATTGCAGCAAATTATATAGTTGATACAGAAGGATTAGGTATTAGTATATCTGTTCCAGATCTTAAAGAAGCTTTAATTTCCTTATCAAGTTCAACACAAAGGATTCATTACATAGTATCAAGAATTATTTTTGAAAATAAATATAAGTTTTTTGGAGATGAGCGAGATATCCTAGCCAATTACATTAAATTTAGATTACAACATAATCAAGGAATTATGGATAGGGATATTTATTTATATGGTTATTCATTAGAATTAAATATTTCTAGGAATGAATACGCTTTACAAACAAAGATATTTCACCCAAATAAAGCTTTTACTAGTGAACTTGACGTAAAAATATCAAAAATAATGGATATGTTTGTGATTGAAGCAATTAATTCAGATTCATTACTTCGAATTACTGACAGTATGAAAATCTTAAAAATGTGGCATACCTTCCCTTCATTACCAAATAATATCTCAACACTTATACATGAAAGTATAAAAGATAGTCCAGTTATTAATAAGCTAGATACAAAAACTAGTTTAATAAGCACACTTAAAAATGAAAATCAAAATTTAATTATTAATAATATTTCCTTTCTTATTTTGATTTACCAAAATAAGAAGATAAACGGAAATAAGACAGAACTTCTTCATAGAAGAAGAATTACTAAATTATTTGATGAAAGTCGCGAAGATATTAAAAATAAAATGAGAAATCTTGGAACTTCTGAATGCGTGGTTCTTGGTATTGACTTTTCATCCGATTTAAACATCAATGCTTGTAAATTTGTTTTCTTTTTCGATTCAATTAACAACGTATATGAAATATTATATTTATAATAAAACCATTCTAAAGTTAATTTTTGATTCTAATTTAGTAAAAGAATTAATTAAGAGAAACAGAGAGAACATTTATTCTCTGTTTCTTCTCATTTGTTAAAAATGAAATAAGCAAAATTTAAAGAAGATTTATTATGTACTCTGATAAAAACATCTGTTCGAATTACTTCTGTTAAGTTTACTTAAATTAACTGTACTAAACTATTAGTTTTTACCCGAATTACATTATCTTTCAATAGTAGATAAAACTTAGATATAGTATACTTTAATACAATTGACATTCTTTAGTTTTAGAAGCAATCAATTGTTCTTCAATTTGTTTAGCTAAAGTTTTTTTTGCATATTTATACCATCAACTTATTAATTTACCAAAATTCTAGCCTTGAAGCCTTCTTCATCACTATATGATTCAAATTTGGGTTTAGAGTATTTGGTTCGGTTATTCCAATTGCTGCATTCTTCTATCTTGGGAATATTGGATTTACTGCAATTATTGGAGATTATTTGCCAAAAGGATCTCATGGAATTGTAAATGATTTAGGATTTGCTTTAGCACATTTCGTACCTGTAAATCCAAGGGTTGCAGGAGTAACTTTAACAGCTGTCGGGGTAATTACATGATTAGATGGATCTGGATTCTCTGGAATTTCACTTGCTGGATCTGTTGCTTCATTATTTGCTACGCCAATTGGTCATGGGGTTGCAACATTAACTGCTATGGTGCAAATTGCGGCTTTGGGTTGGTGGTGGAACACTGATTCCTTGGGCGTTGATTCCTGCGGCGGCTATTTGTAATGTTAGTCCATTTGAATTGGCTAGACGGAATTTGTTGCCTGTTTTGATTGGGTTGGTTGTTACTACTGTTGTTGCGATTTTCTTGATATAGAAGACAAAAAATCAGCTATTAAAATTTAATAGCTGATTTTAGTCGAATATCAATTCCATTTTTATATAACGTTTACATATGTTTGTACATTCTATACAGTTTAACTTAACTACAAATAAAATCAGTCAGATATATTTTTAATATTGAATCTGTTGAATCTATTGGATTTATTTATTTTCCTACTTGTTTTAATTTACCATGGAGATATCAATATTGACCAAAAAATATCATTAATTTTAATTTTATATTTAACATTATTATTAGCTAAATCTTGTGCTTAATTGGAAAATGGCTGATACCCCCAAAAATTTTTATTTTATCAGTTGCACTACCTTTAAGATTTATTAATTATCTAAATTTACGTTTCTCAATCATAACTTCTAGTTCTTCTTTCTTTAAGTATACATCTCTAGCAATCTTTAACCAATCCCTTAATCTATCTAATGGCTCTCCACCATTGTTTCTCCAGCCATTATCATAAAAGCTATCTAATACTAAGTGTAAAATTTTTTCATTACATAAGGCATTTGTACATATAATTAGCTGAACATTCCCTTGCCAAAATCCACCCTTTTTAACTATTTCCCCACAAATTATACATTCATTTGTTTCTAACTCTTCTAAATACGGACCTTTTAATAACTTTGAAAATTGCGTCATAATTTCTCCTAATTTCTTCTTTTTTATTAAATAAATCTTCACTCTCATATATTTTATTTAAACTAAGTTGAAATATTTTTAATATTTGTTGCTTATCATAATAAAGCTGAATAATGCATTTCTTATATGTTACCCTACCCTTTATCAAGCTTTAAATTTAAAATGAATCTTTACTTGGCATGATACTAGTTTTAGTATAAATTACCAAATTCTGAAATACAACATTGCAGATTTGTTCTGGCCTTAAAGCTTATAATCCTATTAATTACTCGAGATAAACATCATAGCTTGGTAGAATTAAATTTTAATCGTTACAAAACAGTTCAAAAATTTTTTTTTTAAATTTTAATATATATTAAAATATGAGAATTGATATAATATTCTTTAATTATAACTTTATGGAGGCTTAGTAATGAATATACCCCCACATACACCAATTCTATATGAAACTTTTAAATCGCTTGGAAAAGGTGGCTTCGGAGAAGTGTATGAAGCTAAAAAGTATTTTTCTGATGAGGTCGTGGCACTAAAAATTCTTCATCAAGTGAAAATGGATGAGATTGGCATAAAAAGATTTGAAAGAGAAATTAAAATTCATTCTCAACTCGATCACAAAAACATTGTACCTATTTTAGAATATGATCTTGGAGAAATAGATTATATTCCCTATTATGCTATGCCTTTGGCAAAATGTAATTTTGTTACCCTTCTCGCTCAATATAGAGAAGATAACCTTAAACCAATGGATGATGAGATTGCACGTTATTTTTTCGAGCAACTTATAGATGCACTTGAATATGTTCATGCAAACAATATTATTCACAGAGATTTAAATCCCAGAAATATACTTGTTTATGATAATGATAACCTGAAAATTAGCGATTTTGGTTTAGGGAAATTTATAAGAAAAGAAGTAACTGTGTTGACAGAAACGAAAGTGGGTATGGGAAATGACATTTATACTGCTCCAGAACAGTGGGAAGAAGAGAATGCTAGAAATGTAGACGAGCGTGCAGATATTTACTCGCTTGGAAAAATTCTGTATGAAATGCTAACTGGAAGCCTTCCAATAAGTATTAACCCTGATATAATTTCAAATTCAAAGTATAAATTTCTTATAAAAAAAGCTACTCAATATAGTAAAGAACGACGCTATTCAAGTGTGCATGAGTTAAGGAGACATTTCGATTTACTTAGTAATAATGTCAATAACAACTCTCCACAACAATTTGATGAATATTTAAAATATTATTTCCAGACTGGAGCAAATGTTTATTTAAATGATATTTTAGATCTTCTAATATCTAACAATGATTATACGTTATATACAAAGTATTTTATGAAACTGGACACTAAAATTTTATCCGTTTTTAAAGTCCATTTTTATGAAAAGTATCAAGAAGTTATTGAAAACTATTTTACACAAATTGAGGGAAAACACACATTTGAATTTACTGATAAGATTGCATTGTTTTTATTAAATTTATATAGTATAGAACCAAATAATGATGAACTCTTTGAGAAAATAACAGAGCGACTCCTTACGTTAGCACATGACCATAAAAGATTTTTCATTGCAAAAAAGTTGGCAGAACATGTATCTAATACTAAAGAACTAAATAAGGTTTTAACTATTATTGATATACTTCAAACAAACCCTAAAGAGGCCCGTTGGATTAATATCTATCTAACTAAGTACTCTCTACCAACTGTATTAAAAGAACATCTTAGTCTATGAAGTATATTAATTAAAATTTTACAGATCAGATTTAATTTAAGTTTAATATTTCTGCCATAACTTTAGTGCTATTTGTCTATTAATTAAACTACACCTCCGATTGTTAGCCGTGTCTAACAATCGGGGTGCAGTTCATAATTGAAATGTGCTTTTTTAAATGAAAGGAATAAACCTGAGACTATTTTCTTTCATTTAAAAAAGGTCCTACTAATAATTATAAATCAATAACATCGATACATTTAATAGTTTTCCAACCTTTAAATGCAATTTCATCATCATGAATAAATAATTCTCCACGATGTGAAAGTAAATCTTTCACATGAAGTCGAGTCATTAATGATGATTTCTTTTCTTCAATTTCAATGTTCTTATACGATATCCTAAATTATTTGAATCTATTAAAGATCTAAATGTTAGAATATTATTATCAACAAGGTTTGTCATCTATTATTTGGGAATTGGTAAAATAATTAAAAATATTTTTCTGTTAGTTTCAAGCTTAATTATCTTAGTATTTTTAGTAAGCGTTTATGTATTTATCTTAGCATCTAGTAAGGTAAATTTTACTAAAACTCCTTGTCTGTATTGTAAATTTTTCCACTATTATATTTAATAATTATGATGCTTGCATGTTTTGATTGGATTGGTTGTTACTACTGTTGTTGCTATTTTCTTGATTTAATCAAGTAATTTAAAAGTGCTATCAGATAAGTTAGTTTAACTTACTTATCTGATAGCACTTTGTATTGAACGTTATGAATCTAGAACAGTTATTAAACTTTTTCTAAAAATGTGATTACTAAGAGGCTGACTCCAAAAATAATGCAATCAGCCTCTTTCTCTTAAATATCCTTCACGTTTTTAATTATTCGCTGGATTAGGTGCACTACTTTCAGGTTGCTTCTGCACTTCTTCTGGGCTAAGCGGTTGTTTATCCCCTGGATACGGCTGATCAAAACCTTTTGTTGCGTACCAAACAGAATGATTCAGCATATTGGCATTGACTTCATCCGGAGAAGCATGTTTTCCAGTAAATAAGCTCTTGTTTTTGTTAGACCATTCCGTCCATTTTTTTGAGAGTTCTTTTGATTCTGGTGTAACTTGATCTGTATTGGCAAGTGCAGCTGTATTGGCGTTCGGCTGTCCGTTTAATATATCAAGCGGTATTTGGTTAGGCTCGAAGTTATATGGTGTATAGTCTGGCTTGTTTGTAAAGAGCTCGCTCATCGGTTCTGCAGCAGCATCATTTTGGTTCATAGCCGGGAGACCAAGAATTTGCTCGATACTTCTTACCATATTTATGACAGTCCAATAATGGCTGTCCGTAATACCTTTTTTCACCCATGGACTGATTACATGCGCAGGCTGGCGATGTCCATCGACATGGTCTAATCCATTTTGTGAATCATCTTGCGTTATGAATATGACAGAGTCCTTCCAATAAGGACTATGTGAGATAAGGTCAACGATTTTACCAATAGCAAGATCATTATCAGCAACCATTGCTTGTGGTGTAGGAGAACCTGTTGCATTTCCTGCAGTATGGTCATCCATTACCCATAACGTGTTTAAAGCTGGTAAATCTTTATTTTTAACGTGCTCTTCAAAACGTTGCTTAAATATTTCAAATCGGTATTGATCTGGAATATTCGTGTCAAAGGTTGGGAAAGGTTTATAAGTAATCGGCCCGAGAGATGGAATATCGTATGTTGCCGAATAGTTTCCTATTGGTACGTGAAGCTCTCCCTCTTTCTGTCCAGAAAGGATTTGATAATCTTTGTACCAGTCCGTCCATGTACCAAATGGTGCTGATCCGGTGAAACCAGTTGTATCTTCGCCGAAGTTTTCCACAGATATGTTATTTTTTACTGCTTGATCCCATAAGTGTCCTGTAGGTGCGTACGCCATCGGATCACCAGCCCCTCCAGGGTAGCTTCTAACATTTGCTGAATCTGTTTCTTTATCCTCATAGTCCGTGTTCGTTCCTTGCATTACCCATTGGTGTCCGCTTGCTGATTGAATACCTGAAGTATATACGTTATCAAGGAGCGGGAAGGTAGTTGCAAGTTTGTGAATGTTTGGAGTGACTGCTTTTGGGAACTGAGTTAAAGCTGGTTCTCCATTTCCTTTTCCTAGATCTCCTAGAACCTGGTCATAAGTGCGGTTTTCTTTAATAATATAGAATACATGTTTGATTGTTGAAGGCTCACCAACACGCTCAGGCATAGCAACTGGTTTTTTATTATGTCGAGGTTTTGCGTTCAAGTTCTTTAATCCAAACCAGTTGTTGTTAGCAAAAACTTGCTTAGTTCCTTTCGCAAGATCCTCGGTAGAAGGGAATGGGATTAATGAAAGAGAACCAATTTGAGCATATGACGATTTCCCGGTAACCTTAACTCCTTGAATCGTTAAATCACGTGCAGGTCCACGAGAACCAATCCCATCCGCATTAGCAACAATTAGCTTCTTATTTTCAGAATCAACAGCGATATCTACTGGAAACCAGGCTGTCGGCAAGAGTCCTTGCAGTTCAGGAGTCTTTTTAGGTCCCTGCCAATCGTATACTGCAATCGCATTATCGCGGCCAAGGCTGACCATTAATTTGTTATCTACCACTTTTACAGCATTTGGTGCTGAGCCTTTAGCAGCTTTAGGGTATGGTTTGATGTCGATCGTTTGTGCGACGGTATTAGTTTTAGAATCAATAACAGAAATCGTGTCACTATTTGTATTTGCTACAAATATGTATTGGCCCGACTGTGTCATACGTTCAGGCTGCACACCAACTTCAATCGTCTTTATTACTGTATTCGTAGTCAAGTCAATAACAGATACTGTTCCTGTCGAAGTTGCACCTGTTTTAGGGTCCACAACCACATTTGTCCCCGAAGAATCTACCGTTGTGTCTCCTTCTTTTGCGGTACGGCCACCTTGGTTCGTTACATAAGCAAAGTTGCCTTTGACTAATACACCTGTAGGCGCATTTTCTACTGCTACTTTCGTTACAGAGCCGGTTTGAGGATCAATAACTCCAAGGCTGTTATCACGGTTTAGGGCAACTAGCAGCTTACCTTCTTGTGTAACCACTATATCAAGTGGATTAATATTTCCGCCGACGGATGCTTTGGGCAGATTAATACTTTTTTTGATGGTTGGGGTTCCATCTTCACTAACTGACATAACGACTACTTTTCCAGTTGTTCCTGATGAACCTGTTGCATATAGCTGGCTACCATCAGCAGAATAAGCTAATCCCCACATTTGAGAGAGGCCTAACGATAAATCTTGAGTAGTCAATTTTCCTGTCGAAAGATCGACAATGTTAATCCCTTTTCCACCGTAATTATTGCGTCCAACGATTGTTGCTGCTGTCTTACCATTTGGATTTACAGCAACCGAAATCGGATTGCCCCCAAATTCAATTTGCTTTCCTGCTGGTGTGATTAATTGATTGGCTGGTACTAATACGGAGCCGTCTGCCTGAGGACCAACGAGCCTCTCTCCAAAAGCATTATCATTTGCAGCATAAACGCCGGCAGATCCTAACAATACAGTACTTAAGGTAATCCCAGCGAGCAGTTTCTTCTTATTTCCTTTTTTCTTCATTATTCTTCACTCCTTTCTGAATCTTCTTAAAGAATACGCCTATTCTATTAATCTACTATTCAAGTTTAGTAAATTTATATAAAGGTTATATTTAGTATAGTTAAGTATGAATTAGTAAATTTTTCCTAAAAAAATAAGAATCTTGGAATAAGCACCAACATTAAAACATTGGTATATCAATATCCGTAGTCCTGGGAATCCTCATTTTCCTATCTAAATAAATTTACAGAACTTAAATAAAATTTAAGTAAATAACATAAATAATTTCTTACTAGGAAAATGAAGACACCCCTAATCGGGGACGTAGTAAAACAATTTTTGCGAAAAATGAGTAGAAAGTTATGGTTTACTACTAAATAAATTCCGGAAGTCTACCCCATCTATTTCTTTATGGACCAGAAATGATTGTGTGAACCATTTGGACGGCACATTCTATGAAACTTATAAAAGTATTTCATCAATAGAAAAAAAGAACCGTTTTTAAAACGATTCTTTGTTCACAGGATTTAATACACTTCTTAAACGGTTAGTTTAAATTTATGAATGATATGATCTAAGCTTTCGTTAGGACTCTGATCATAGTCTTTATGAAGCCATTTATACAGAATAGGAATCATAAATAAGCTCATAAATGTGGAGCTAACTAACCCACCAATCACAACTATACCGAGAGTTTGAGAGATAATCGTGTCAGTTTGAGATGAAAAAGCTAAAGGCACTAGAGTTAAAATTGTTGTTAAAGCAGTTGTGAGAATCGGCCTAATTCTAGATAAAGTACCAAGGAATAGAGCTTCATCTAAACTGTGTCCTGCCAACCTATTTCTTTCTATTTTATCTACTAATACAATACCATTTGTAACCACAATTCCGGTTAACATTAACAGTCCGACTAGGGCGGCCAGATTCCATTCTAACTGGAAGATTAGCATACCAGCGACTGATCCAATGACAGCAAGCGGTATACAAATTAATACTGTTAGCGGTGCCTTCCACCCCCTGAATACAAAGCTGATAATGGAAAGGACGAGCAAAATGGAAAATGATAAAGCAATGGCCATTTCGTAGATCATTTCCTTTACTTGCTCAGGAGCTCCTGCAAAAGAGTACTGGACTCCTTCGGGAAGCGGAGTATCCTTCAGTACACTTTTAACTTGTTTAGTTACTTTCCCTACATCTCTAGAGAGAATGTTTCCCGTAATAACAGCGTATGGATGACCATCCTTCTCTTGTATCACAGATGCATCTGTGATGGGAGTTGCAACCACAAGCTGATTTAATCTAAAAGTTCTTCCCTCTTTATTTATAAACGCTTCGTTTCCCATTTGATTTAATAATCGAAGGGCCGGATCTGTATCATTGAAGGCGTTCTTACTATTCATATTCTTAAGATGTAAAACGATAGGATAAGTATTATGGTTAAGTGAAATCTCGCCTATTGTACCTTCAGCCGTGTCTAACTTGAACCTATTTATTATCTCTACTAAATCCAGACCATTTTGTTCAATCATCTTTCTATTTAAGGTTAGTTGATATTGAGTAGCGGTACCTTCTTCATCAGCCAAACCTTGCACAGCAAGGCCTGGTATTAATTTTAGGCGATTTCCAACGGAGACTGATAAATTTTCAAGAGTTTGGCTATCCGCACCACTTAGATTAATTTTCAATAAAGAGTCATCTCCTGAAATACTCTTGTCAGTTACCGTATAAATTGCTTTACTTTTTAGTGAATCCAACTGCTTTTGTAATTGGCGAGTCATTCTAGTTTTATCTGCATTTTTTGTAATGCTTAGGGACAGGTTGGCTATATTCGGCTGCTGGATCCATCCACCTCCGACATCAAATACATCGTCTGATTGAGGAGTGAATGAAGAACCGAGGCCGGAAGAAAATGAAGTAACGTTTGAGTTCCCTTGCAACAGTTCTTCAACTCTCTTCACTTCTTCGTCTACTTCACTTAGCGATGTATTTTTGGGTAATTCAATTTGGATGCCAAGCTGCCCTGTATTATTAGTCATCGTCAAGAAATTTACGGGAAGCAAGGCTGAGGCTGCAGCCAAAAAGACAAATAAACTTACAGATAGTATACTAAGAAGCTTCTTTCTCTGAAAAATCCAGTCATACATCTTAAAAGAACGTTGAGCCAGGAAATCATTGGGTGCCGTAGGTTTTCCCTTCCAGAAAAGATTATATAGAGCTGGAACCACAAGAACTGAAACTACTAAAGAAATAATAAGAGCAACAACAACAGACCACGCAAAACCTGAAAAGGCTGCACCAACAAGACCGCCAACAAGGGCTATTGGAATATATACAGCAACCGTAGTGGCCGTAGATGAAACGATCGCCGGAATCATCTCTTTTACAGCCAGTGTAATGAATGAAAAGCTTTTTAATTCTTTTCCTTCTTTTACTTTTCTGTTGATATTGTCCAAAATCACAATCGAATCATCCACAACTCTTCCCATCGCCACCACAAGACCGGACACGGTAAGAATGTTGAGGGAGATTCCTAATATTTTTAGGATACCGGTAGTAGCTAAAAGACAGATTGGTAGAGAGATAACAATCAATAATGTAGAGCGGACATTGCGAAAGAAAAGAAATACGCAGATCATGGAAAACAAGCACCCCAATAACCCCTCTTTAGCGAGTCCCTCTAAGGAATGGTTCACCTGCTGAGCTTGATCAAAAAGTATGGAAGCTTCTACATCATTAGTTTTAATCGGTGTTATATCTTGTAGTCGGCTGTAAATGCTTTTCGACAGATTGCTAATATTTGATGAAGGTGTTTTTAAAATATCAAGTACTACACTTGGTGTACCTTTTGTTCTGGTTATGGTCTGAAGATTAACAATCGAATTCGAAATATCCGCCACGTCAGAAAGAGGAATGGTTTTCCCATCTGCACGACTTATAGGCAATTTTTGTAGGTCTGTTTTGTTTAGCCCCCAACCATTCACTTTTATGGGAACTGTCATCTGGCCGTCTGATAAGTTCCCTTCTGTTTCAGTTGTGTGTTGTTGTTTGAGAGAATTATTGACATCGTCCACACTAAAACCGGACTTAATTAAATCGTCCTTGCGAATTGAGATAGCGTATCCAGCGTTACCACCGCCTGACACTTGAATGTCCTTTATTCCAGGTACTGTTTTAAGTCCTTTTACCACTTCTTCTTGTACCGAAGTCCTCAGTATATTTTCGGTAATATTAACATTATTGCTTTTTAGACTGATCGTCATAATAGGAAGCGAATGCGTACTAAGACGGTTCACAAGGGGTTTATCAGATCCTTTTGGCAATGAAATTCCTTCCAGCGCTTTATTCACTTGCTGCTCTGCCTTTTCCATATCATACTTCATAGGAAAATTTAGACTGATAAACGAGCCCCCATTAAAAGAATTGGTTTCCACATCCTGAAGATTGTCTACTACCCTGACCGCCTCCTGGATAGGCTTTGTTATATATTCTTTAACCTGATCAGCCTGAAGACTCTGTGCTTTTACCGTAACCGTAAGAGTAGGATTATTAATTTCAGGTAGATAATCCCTCTGCATTTGAAAGGCAGATATTGCACCCCAAACAAGAACGATAACAGTAAGGGTAATAATAAGGCCCGCTCTTCTAATAGAGGCTTGTAGTAAACGATTCATTTTCTCCCAAATCCCTCCTGTATAAATAAATTATTATGTACGTTTTACTGCACTAACGAAACATGCCAAGCATATTTACTTTTTGAATCGGCAAGAAACATAATTTGCCCTCTTTTTCAGCAAGTAGTTAAAAACCCAACAAGCAAACTTGTGTCTTTATTTATCCCCTTTCTCCTTCTTAATAGATTAATCTCCATCTGTTAATCTACAATTTCAGATTTGTAAAGCTATATAAATTCTTTGTTAATCCTTTTAATTATTTGTCAGATAAATTTACGTTTTTTCGGGATGCCATAAGGTAGAGAAAGCCCTTCAAAACAGCTATCACTGCTCATAAATTGGATTAAAACTTAATGAGTTCCCTTCCAGTACAGATTTAAATCCTTAAGTTCTTCATTCACTTGCAGAAAGGATATCTTGCAATCATAAAGCTGATATCCGGATTCATTACAATCCTTTCGAAGAACAAAAAAAGCAACTACCACAAGGGTTAGTTGCTTCCTATTTATAAGGTTCTACTAATAATTATAGCAGGACCTAAAATAAAACTATTTAATTGTGATCTATTTATATGCCTATGATATTTTCTCTTTCATTAAATTCATAATATAACTGTTATCACTTATTCCTGTGGCAAAATTCCAATTTACGTAAAAGTATAAAACCTCAATATTTCTTAATGATAGCTTTATGGGTTTCGCTGATTTTAGAAAGAAAAGTCTAGATTGAGTTGTGAATAATGTTGAACTAACAGTTGCATCATTTTCCATTTTCAAATCAATAATATCGAACCATTTAATAGTTTTCCAACCTTTAAATTCAATTGCATCATCATGAATAAATAATTCTCAACAATGTGAAAGTAAATTTTTCACATGAAGTCGTGTCATTAATGATAATTTCTTTTCTTCAACTTCAATGTTAGTTGCGCCATGAAAGTTTAACTTTTTCATCTTCTCAACTCCTAAATACAATATGTAGCGATATTTAATCTATTTACATTGAACTAAAATGCTTAATTATTATATTCAATTGTCTTTTCTATTTGTTCTACTGTAATTCCCAAGCCATACCATGTTGGTGGTGGAAGTAAAACTCTTTGTTTGTTTCCATCTGAATAATGTATTGATGGTCTTAACACCGTGACTGCATAAGGTGATTTTTTAAAATCAAATTTAATTGGAACTTCTTCTTCTTTTTGTTTATTTGCTTCAATAACGAATGGTTTAATCTTTAATACCTGTTCACCATTCAATTCCGCATCAAATTTGTTTACAACAATTTTATCGCTCCCTTTATTTTGCAAACTATAAATGTAATTATTTTTTTCATCTCTAATAATAGGATAAAAGTTCCCTACTTCTAGAGGCTTATCAGAAGTATCATCAATTACATTTATTTCTAATGCTCCAACATCATATTTTTTTAATCCACTTTTAGTTTGTATTGTTAATTCCCTTATATCTGTTTTTCCTTTAGATTTAGCGACAATATTAAGAATCAAAGTTTTTACATGATACTCACCAACCTTAGCATTTCCATCTACTTTAAAACTCTCAATACTAATTGAATCTTCATTACTGAGATTGATCGAATAAATTTCGTTAAACAAGTCTTTCTTATCACCTGAATATATATAAGAAAAATTTAGTGGTGTAACTTCTCCTACTCCAAGTTTATAAGACCCTTTATAGGAAGAAATGTGTTTGAAATGGGTTTACTTATAACTTCATTAATTGGGTATGATTTACTTTTCTTATTGAACATTAATGGTCCTGTAAATAATAAAACTAGTAAAAAGATTGGTAAAAAAATAAATAATATTTCTCTGTTATTCATGTTTCGAACTTAATTATCTCCTAGTATTTTTAGTAAACGTTTACATATTTATCTTAGCATTTAATAAGGTGAATTTTACTAAAACTCCTTGTCATTTTTGTGAATGATTTCACAACAAACGATTCATCCGCTTACAAAAATTAATAATATCTTACTGGTCTGAAATAATTTAAGCGGAGGTTAGCATCCATTATTCAATGCTGACCTCCGCTATTTTAATTATTAATAAATATTGATATACATACAAATAATAAAAAACTTAAAATAATATATTGATAATTTCGTTTAGTTCGAGGCATTATTATAAAAATAACTAAGTAACTTAATAAAAATAAACATGTTACAACTACATTCACGATACTTTCTATCATAAAACGTGCATTTAACATAATAAATAAAGACTGCATACCCGATGAAATAGATAGTATTCTATATAAAGGAAAAGCTTTCTCATCCTTTAGAAAAACATTCTCATCCATAATCTTCAATTACTCCTTTTAATCAAAATAATTTTACATTATTTATATCTTTGATCAAAATTGCTTTATCCACTTTTGACATATTTTCTACCTATTTATGATTCAATTAAAAGGACTTGATTACAAATAGGAAAAGTTTCTGGGAAATCAAAAGAAAAATATTTGCAGACATTATCCCGACATTGAAATATATTATATCTTTAATTTTTAATCCCAATAAAACAGAAAATAATAATGAAAAAATAATAGGTGTAATATATTTATAATCTTGTAAGGTAAAATATAATTGATTATTAAATTCTACTAAAAGATATGTTATTAAAAATAATAATTGATTAGCTAAGAAAATAGTAAATAAAACTTTTTCTTGATTCTTTTTACAATCTAAATTATATGATGTAAATCTGTCTAAAATAAAGTTGAACAAAATATTAATAAAAAGAATTAATATTAGCATGACAAAACATATAGCCAATATAGCTATTATTATATTTGATCGTGACCACTCAATATTATAAAAACCCTTAATTTCTATGAATAATAGAAAAATGATCCCGAATAATAGAGAAAAGTTCATAAAAAACATTGGTTTTGAATTCATAATACTAACCTCTCAATTTCAGTTCTTGTGGTTTATTAAGTTATGTTAGGCAATAAAATGTAGCGATATTTAATCTATTTAAACTGAACTAAAATGATTAATTATTATACTTAATTGTCTTTTCTATTTGTTCTTCTGTAATTCCCATTAATCCATCTCAATACTAATTGAATCTTCATTACTGAGATTGATCGAATAGATTTCATTAAACAAGTCTTTCTTATCACTTGAGTAAATATAGGTAAAATTTAGTGGTGTACCTTCCCCTACTCCAAGACTATATGACCCATTAATAGGAAGAAATGTATTTGATATTGGTATACTTATAACTTCATTAGTTAGATATGATTTACTTTTCTTATTAAAAAACATTATTGGTCCTGTCAATAAACTTAGTAAATAGAATGAGACAATGATAAATAAAATAATAAATAATATTTTTCTTATATTCATTTTTCTAGCCTAAATTTACTCTCCTAGTATTTTAGTAAACGGTTACGAAATTAACTTAACATCTTAAAAGGTAAATTGTAACACTTTGTCATTTTTGTGAACTATTTTACATTTTTTCACTTAACATAAAACTTGATACAACACGAAGAGCCCCAGCGAAATCTGGGCCATTTGTAATTAAACAAAGTGGCAATGTTTTCTATTTAGGCCGTTTAATCTGGATCTTTGTCTTTATATATTCAGTATGAGGTTTATCTCTCTTATCAACCCAGCTTACTTTTATAGAAATCTCATTTAATTTCGCTATAGCGTCTTCGAATGTCTCTTCAGGGAATAAGTTAAAACTTCTACCTGCAGAAATACCTCCTGGAGATTTAATAGATGGAGAGATTGTAAAATCCTTAGAAACTGCTTTATCTGAAAAAGATTTTTTCATTAAAATGTTCGTAATCAACAAATCGGGAGTATACAATACTTCATAAGCATTAATTGGTAATTGGCCTGAGACGATGACATTTTTCATGTAAGTTTTTGGTTTTGAAACTCTAACATCAATCTCTATTCTTCCCTCAGCAGATTGATAAGTTTCAGCTTCAACTTGAAAGTTTTTACTATCTGATAAGAATTCATATGAATTTTTCTTCAAAATATCTGCCGATTCAACTTTCATCGTATCGTCACCATTTTCCTTTGTTGGAGAAGTTTTTTCTGCAGTGGTTGGTATAGAAACAGGTTTCGATTCTAAAGCTTCTATTTTTTCACAAGCTGTGAAAATCGAGATAGTTAACACTGTAACAATTACTATAAATAGTTTTTTCATTTTATAAGAACGGAATAGGGTCCCCCCTATTCCTCTCCTTCTTTTTTTAGTTTTTGCCCTATATAAAGATCACCATTATAAATTAAAAGTTAGATTTAGCTTGCAAATTCAGGTGTCTTATAATAGTTGTATCCTTTATACCAGTTTGTCCAAGCTCGATCAGAAATAGCTTTATTATTTTTGTAGTTAGTTGAATAAGCAATTTTAAACGCAGAGTATCCTCTAGATGGTACATAATCAACGTTTACAGATCTAGTTTCATTATACTTTTTTGAACGATAAGTATTTAAAGCATGTTTAAATGTTTCCTCTTGTTCTGCAGTATAGTAAGTTCCCCAGCTCTTACTAGTTTTGTAGACTTGGCCATTTTTTTCTGTGTAGCGGTATGATTTAAATGTTTGTACAGACGCCCCAGCAGTTTTATCAACTGAATCTAGCGCAAGTGATAATCCATCTTGAATAAAACCGCCAACAGTACCCACTAGTTTTCCTACAATATACATACTCACGTTCCATATTGAATTCGCAGTAGCACCACTCTTTTTCTCAACAAAATAAAGACTTCCGCTAACAGGATATTGGTATGTCGTAACCCTTGTTGTTCCCGGTTCAACCGCTATCGCTTTTGGTGTAACAACTGCATTTGTAGTAATTGATGTAGCTGAAGATGCTTTTAATTTCGCCTTTGATTCTTGTACATGAGAAGTGTCATAATACACGACAGACTGTACTGGTTTTTCCAGTTTGTACCCCTCTTTTTTAATGTAATTCAATTGTGCATTTTCCTTTTTAGCCGAATCGATTTTATATTGAACTGGGCTTGCTGCAAATGTCGGTGATGTTACACATAAAATCCCTGCTGTCAGTATGGCTACTCCTAACTTCTTAAATCCTAAGTACTTTTTCATGTTACCTCCCCTTTCTCCGTGTCCTTACTAAATCAGTTAGAAATTTCCTTAAATGAAGTAATCTTTTTCATTCGTAACTACTAGTTTTTTAGTAAACGTTTACGGAATTAGCTTAACATTTTAAAGGTAAATTTTACTAAAACTCATTGTCATTTTTGTGAACGTTATCACATTATATTCTACGGCTGCGTTTTCTCCTATTGAAACCCATGAAAATTTAACACCTATGATTCTATTAACATGCATTATTCCTATATTTTATATAATCTTCACAAAAGTACTTTTAAAAGTAAAAATGTGTAACGTTTTACTAAAACATTCACAAAAATTCCACTAAATTCATTCCCAAGATTACTATAATTAAAAACATTATATATTACATAAAGAGGTGATCGATTTGATAGATAAGGTTTTCTAATTAATTCAAAATATAATAAAGAGGTTACTTAAATGAAAAATATTTTTGTTTTTGCAATCGCTTCACCTATCATATTTTATCTTTTAACAATAATACTTGTTTTACTAAACTTTGATGAATTAAACTCGTTCTTGATTACTCTATCCTTATATTTAGGCGTAATAATTGGACTTTTATACAAAATTTATAAAAATATAAAATAGTTTAACCTACTAATTTTTGGCCAGTTTGAAGTAGTTAATTTGAAATGAGTGTAAGAGCCGCGCAAGTTCAAGGAGGGAGCTGTAAGGTAACGGAAAACTATGAATAGAAATCCTAAGAAAAAGAAAAGTCTTTTATTAAAATTAAGTTTAATCCTACTCATACTTATATCAGGGACGCTTTGTTATGGATTCTATCAATATAAAAAAGGAACCCAGTTAGGACAACAAAACGTTAATAAAAAAACTATAAAATTCAATTCTACTAAAATACCTAATAAAACTAACATCCTATTGTTGGGAGAAGATGCTCGTAAAAAAGGTGACAGCTCTCGTACGGATTCAATTATGATCTTACAATATAATAAAAAACACGAAGCAAAGTTAGTTTCAATTATGAGGGATAGTTATGTTTCAATTCCGGGATATGGAAAACATAAGATTAACGCAGCTTATTCTTTCGGAGGGGCTGAACTTCTACGGCAAACGATTCAACAAAATTTTGGAATCGAAATTGAGTATTATGCAATAATAGATTTCAAAGGTTTTGAAGAAATGATTGATGAAATTGCCCCAAAGGGAGTAACAATTAATGTAGAAAAGCCAATGGAAAGTCATATCGGTGTCAGTCTTCAACCTGGAGTTCAACAATTAAATGGTAAAGAACTTTTAGGTTATGCAAGATTTAGACATGATGCTAAAGGTGATTTTGATCGAGTTGTTAGACAACAAAAAGTGCTGGAAGCTATTAAATCCCAAGTACTTACTTTTAAAGGAATTGCAAGTTTGCCTAAAACGTTAGGGGTAATCCAGCCTTACATTCAAACCAACATGTCTACAATGGGCTTATTAAAAATAAGTTCTGATTACATCGTTAAGGGTAAAGATAAAGATGTAGAGACATTGAGAATTCCTGTAAACAACGCTTTCACTCCAAAAAGATATGAAAAAGCCGGTGAAGTATTGGAACTAGATGTAGAAAAAAATAAAGAGGCTTTGGAGCTGTTTTTAAATTACTAAAAGGACGCAAAATGCGTCCTTTCTTTAAAAACTATTATCTTACTGTCTCCAATTTAGCATAACTTAAATTCTTCCCAAAAAATCCCTTAAGCTCTCCAACCAATTCCTGGAACACCGGATGCTCATAATACATAAAATCATTATGCTTCCCATCAATTATATACAACTCTTTAGGCTCCGCTGCCGCCTCAAAAAACTGAACCGACTCATCAACCGGATGTAAAAGATTATCCTTACCATGTGCCACAAACAATGGTCACTCAATATCCTTCGCTACCTTTTCCGCATTCAAGCCAACAATTGAAAGAAGTAGTTATTGTAGCCTCGTAAAATAAAAAAAGATTGTCCAATAAATAGACAATCTTAAACAAACTTTTTAAGGCTTCAATATACTAAACTATTAATAAATGGTTTTGCAAACATTCATAGAATCCTATAGGCATACTCAAAGACATCAATAATAAGAAAGGTGATTTGTTTGTATGTTGAATGAGGAATATAGAAGAATAAATAATTGTTTTAAAAACAAAGTTCAAGCTTATGCAAACAGCACAACTGGTGTTATAACAATTACCATTGGTGATCGAACTATTGTTGCAAAAGATAATTCACTAGAAAGTGTAATTGGCGAAGTACGAAAACAACTTTCATGATCGAATAACTCAAAGTAGAAAACAAACTACAAAATTTATGGAAAAATTAAATAGTATTTGATGCAAAAAGGAGCAATTTTAAACCTTTAACAACTATGATATAAAATAATAGCCTGTACCCACGATTATCAAGTAATCAATTTATTTTATAACTCAGTATACTTTCTACTATTTAACAGTAGCGCTCTTTAAGTATTTCCAATAAAATTAAAATATTATTAGAATTCTTAAACTTACAACTAGATATCGGAGGAATATTGTGTCAAATTATAAATCTCAATTGAAACGTATCGTCGAAGGATTAAAACATACAGATCCTGCTATTCGACATGATGCAATTTTTGAATTAATTGAACTATCAGAAGTAGACAACCTACAATTTAATTTATTAACTTTAGAATGGTTAGCAAAAGAAGCAGCTTATCCATATCCAACATCATTTAAGGTATGGGATGAACCTAGTTACCATCTAATCAATTTCATCTCTCATTTCGAAATACCTGAACTAACAGAGGCCTTAATAAAATATTACCCTGAATATAGTAAGGCTGCTAAAGAAGAGGTATTCAGGTACATAACCTCTTTTGACGGAGAAGAATATGAACTAGCAATCTTGGAATTAATTGAACAAGATATTCAAAACAAACAAGTTGTCTTACCATTAGATATTTTATATGCCAACCCTGGCATCATTATTAAACTATTAGAAAAACATTCTCAATTATTTGAAGTGGAAGAATATAAAACTACTTTTTATCGATTGTTGTCATACTGTTTAGATAAAAATTATCTAGACCGTTTCAAAACAAAATACATCGGACCATTGTTATTAGTAGATTATCAAAAGCAAGTAGAGGAATTTCTTCCTTATCAAAATGATTATGATATTAAGTTTGTGTATGGCTCTTGGAAAGAAACCTATTTACAAATCCGTTCAACTATGTCGATCTATCTATCTTTAATGGAGTATTACTTTAACGATGAGATGACACCTTTTATTAAAGAAGCAATGTCATTTACTGACCCGTTTATTCGAACGAACGCAATTATTGCCGCTCTTCAACGTGACATTGACGTACCTGAAGATCTACTGTTGGAATGTGCAACAAATATTGAATCCACAGAATACTTTTATTGGGAAATACTCAGAATTCGAAAAGAACACTTATTCCCTATTAAAGAGAAAAAACAAGAATACTTCGCTAAAAGTCACTTGTTTCTATATATCGTGCAAGAACATGATTTTGTACCTGAAACAATCGAGTTAATTAAACATCTTGATATTGAAAATTCATATAACCAACCAATCCGTTATTATTTAGCTTCCGTTTCACATGATGATCAAGTGATTCCAGCATGGGTAGGAGCTTATGCTCTTGAGGAAGAAGATGACTCTGTTCATATGTGGGATGGGACTTATTTAGAAGATGGACAGTTCAATGAAAAATCAATCGAAGAACATGTACAACTATTTATGGACAAAAGAGCGAACGAAAAAGAAGAAGATGCTTCAATTGTATACTACGAAGGGAAACCAAAAATAAGTAAATGGTTCTACGCTTGGTATGTCCTACTAGCTTTTAGAGGATATCAAGCATTCTCCACAATGGACCCTGTATACATCACTTTAACATCTTTACTTGCAGTTTTAATCGTTTCATACCATATTTATAAAACCAAACTATTAAAAAATAAAATCGAAATCGTCGGCAATGTTGTCCGATATACCGATAAGGATGCTCACTCTCAAATTTTATTAGAAGACATAAAAAAAATCACAATTCAAAAATCTAACATGAAAACAAGAATGCTTGATCGACGTTCAAAAGTTGTAGCTATTTACAACAAGCAAAATAAAGTTGCACTAGAATTCCCATTGGAATGTGTATCTTACGATGAATTTGCGTTTGTAGTAGATGAGTTGACGGATCATTTAAAGGAACAACCGCATATTCAGCAGCAATAATTTATTAAACAAAAAATGCCTGTATCCACGATTACCATGTAATCAATGATACAGGCTTTTTATTTTATTATTTAATTTAAAAATGCTTCAGTTCTTTCTAGTCTCCATTTCCCATCAATATATAGATAATAAAAATCTACGCTGCGTTTATCTTCTTTTTTAATTGGCATTATGTAGATTTCTAGTATCCTACCTTCTGCAAGGCCATTAACTTCAACTTTACCCCAGCCATGCATTTTACTAGTTTGATAAATTCCTTCAACTTTTCCTTTTGTTTTCATTCTTTCTTGGTATAAATTTAGCGACCGCTTCGTTAATTCAGTTTTTGTTTCATTTGTAAAATAAACTATATTTTCGATTGGCTCATAAATATTAAGCGAAACTAATAAAAAGATCCCTAGTAAGGCTATTGTTTTTAAAGCAGCTTGAAAAGAAGACGCCACTGTTTTATTAAAGTATTTTCCTATCATCAAAAAATAAAGAACATATGATAAACAAAGAACTAAAATTCGAAGTTCAAAGATAAATATTGAAGTGAATAGACATCCAAAAACAAATGATAAAGTTTCAGGTATGCCATAGCAAATAACTACTACCACAGTTAATAAAAATGGAGCATAGTACAATAATTTTATTTTCATAATTAACCTCTAAAATATGTTAATGAAAAACGTGTTGTTATAAAAATAATTGTACCATTTTGAATAAAACTTTTATTCCTTCAATAGTAGGGTATTTTATGCAGTACTATTCTTCCATATAGATAAAAAGAGCCAATTGCTCGGCTCATAGTTTTGTTCAAGTAATCCTACATCTGGACTTATAAACTAATTACATTCTCTTGTGGATTTATTATTTTTCACTTCATTAAAATCTCTATTAATTTATCGTCTCCAACCTGTTTTGCAAAATCCAATGGAGATCTACTTGCATTATTTTTCGTAGTCGTATCAGGATTATATTGCATAAAGAGCTCTACCATTTCATAATACTTTCCCTTGCAATTAAAAACAGCAGTCCACATCGCATTATTTCCATATTTATTACGAACGTTAATATCTCCACCACTTTGAAGTATTTCTTTGGCAACATCTATATTTGGATAGTCACATATTAAATGAAGTACCGTATTTCCTTCTTTATTAATTCCGTTCACATTTATGCCTTGTTTAATTAGAAATAAGGCTATTTCAAAGTTTTCACCTGCAATAGCTTTTGCTAATAAATCAGTACTGAATTCATCTTTTTTAATAATATCATCAGAAATAAATTTAGTTTTAAATGATTCATAATCTCCAAATCTAGCTAATGTAGTAATATCTGCTTTTTTAGTAGGCATTTAGTTTCTTCCTTTTCAAAGATTGCTTTTTTAATTATAACATCGCATAAAACAAAACAGGGAAATCTCAAACGAGACTCCCCTAAAATTACAAACTTAAAACCCAACTCTCATCGTATCAGGATGTGAACCTGCTCGACTATCTTGGTTTAATGAATCAATGTTTTCCATGTCTTCTTGTGTTAATTCAAAGTCAAAAATATTTGCGTTTTCTACGATGCGGTGTTCTTTGATTGATTTTGGAATTGTAACTACATCATGTTGTAAGTCCCATCTTAAGATGACTTGTGCTACTGATTTATTATATTTTTGAGCAATTTTTGTTAAAACTGGCTCTTCTAAAAGCTGACCTTGTTTTAAAGGTGACCATGCTTCCATTTGAATTCCTTCATTTTTACAGAAAGCTAATAGCTCTTTTTGAGTTAAATGTGGATGGAATTCTACTTGGTTAACCATTGGTTTAATTTCGCAATCGCTCATTAAGTCTTGTAAATGGTGAATTTGGAAGTTACTTACACCAATTGCACGGACACGTCCGTCTTTATATAATTTTTCAAGTGCCTTCCAAGTATCTTTATATTTGTCAACACCAGGCCAGTGGATGAGATAAAGATCTAAATAATCTAGCCCTAATAAATTCAGACTCGTTTCGAAAGCTTGTAAAGTAGTTTCATAACCTTGGTCTGAATTCCAAACTTTACTCGTTACAAACAATTCTTCGCGAGCAATACCTGATTCTTTAATGGCCTGACCAACGCCTTCTTCATTTTTGTAGATTGCTGCAGTATCAATGCTAATATAGCCATTTCGGATCGCAGCTTTTACGGATTCAACAACTTCTTCTCCTTCAGAAACTTTGAAAACTCCTAAGCCTAATCGTGGCATTTTTACTCCATTATGTAATGTTACTGTTTCTTTTAAATTTGTTAGCATCTAAATGACCTCCAATTTTTTTATTTTATACAAGCTGCAAAGATTTTTTGGCAGCACGTACCTTTTCCATATATTGAATTGCATTGTCTGTAACTTGATCATAGTCTCCATTTTTAGCAGGTGCAATTAATTTGCCTCCTCCCCCTACTGCTACACTTCCATTTCGGATCCATTCTTCGATATTGTTTAAATCTACTCCTATTTAACGTAAAAAAAAGATATAGTTCTGTTTGTTTAGAATCTAATCCTTGGCTACGATTTATGTAAAAAATGTAGGGCGTGACTAATTAACTAAAAATAGAGATACCGTTACGGGCGTCTCTTTTGCTTAACTTAAACGAAACTCCATTTTTCTATTTTTTGTTGCCATTCCAATAGACTCATAAAAATGGATCGCATTTTGATTGCTCTCTGAAACACCTAATTCAATACTATCAACGTTTAAATCCTTCGCGAAATCAAGAACAGATTGCATGAGTTTTCTCCCAATTCCCTTTTTCCTACTCGCATCATCAACACATAAACTATTAACAAGTAAGATCTTCCTTGCATTAACAAATGAGTTTTCAGGTATTTCGTCTACCTTCAAAACTGCCACGCCTACTATTACAGGACCTAGAGTTGCCACCAGAATATGCTGTTTACTATCTTTTAGTTGGTTATTGAATTCCTCTTCATCTACTGGAGTTGAGTTTTCTTTGTATAGGTCTGGTCGTTCAAAAACGTGTAAATCGTGAACCTGTCTAAATAAAGATAATAACGACTCGTAGTCTTTTTGATTGGCATTTCGGATGGAAATCTCCATGCAGTTTCACCTCTTTGGTTGTTTTAACTTTGCCGTAATTTATAAATGTGAACTTTAAAAACAAATAGATCAGTTGAATAGACTTCAATCTATTTCTGTTTGTTCATCTCAGACTTAATCTTCAGGATCTTCTTTTAGAATCCAGGGAATATTAGCTTATATCGTTTACAGTTGGCTTAAAATACTTTGTAACTTCAAGGTAATTTTTACAATATAAGCAGTTACAAACTTCCATTTCTTTATTATAAAATTCTCGTGTTCGATCAATATCAACTTCGATTAGCCATTTTCCTATTCTTATCTGAGGCAGCATAATAATCTCCATCCTGCTAATACTTTTCTTTCAGTACGAATATCCCATTTTACTACTTTGTTGTAATGATCATTTAAATAGAAAATATGATTTCTCAATATACCTCATTTTTAATTCTTACACACTTGTTGAACTTCAGTTTTAAAAAACATTTTGTATTGGTAAATTTTCGGATTCAAATATCGCGATAATTGACTTAGTTGAAACAGACTTAGGAATATTAAATTTAAGATTTTTTCCGTTGATTAATGTCATTTTAACACTCCCATTATCTTCCCAACCTGAATGAAATGTTGGATGATTGTTTATTTGAATTGACTTTAAACTATTTAGATCAATTTTAAAATTAGATTTTTTAGCTAATAAGGAATCTGGATTAATTTCTATTTCTTTATCCATATTTGCTTCAAAGACTGAACGTTTTTTTGCAAAAACTTTCTTTCTAAAAAAGGAAAATACCAGCCCTAATATAAAATGCTGTTCTTCAACTGCATTTTCTACATAAAATTGTCCACCTAGTTTTACAAAAATAAGACTAGCTCCTTTTACATATACCTTATAATACTTATCTGAGGTAAATATTCTAGGCTTAATTAAATAAATCGGTTTTTCATGCATAAACCTTCCCCTAATCTGGTATGAAATACTATGCTTTTTATTTCAGTTGGTATTAAAATTTTAAAAAGTAGCGTTATAGAAACGGTACTAAAATTATCAAAAATAACACTCTTTCATAATGATTATTATAAAGATTTTATAAATGAAGGGGTGCTTAAAATAAAAAGATCCGCTGTAGCAGCAAGAAAACTACCCACTACAAAGATTAATTATCCTCAATTACATCCAATATATTAGTCGCCAACTTTAGTCTTATCGGTTTGATAAAACTTTTCCCTGCTCCCCAACCAAAATCAAATATTCCTTCGCCATTACCTGAGGAAATGCACTTAACATACGTAACACCACTAAAGTTGTCAATTGTAACCGTCAAAGTAGCTGTACTATTGTTTCTGAAAAAGAATTTTTGAAAAACTAGAATAACAACTTCTTTCTCATCAGCAACTTTATTATCCTGAAAAATCAAATTAGATTTTAAATCTAAGTCCTCTAAAATAAGTTGAGTTGCTTGATTTGGATTAATATTTACAGTGAATTCTAAGTAATGTTTCATTTCTTACATTATCCTCCTTATAATGTGATATATAAGAATACATCCTAAATTAATTTACTTTAATTCTATCAATAATTTCTTTTAATTTTCCAAAGCAAATTATCCTATTTAATTGAAGATACTGCTCAATAATAAAAAAGCCGCTATTCCGCAGCTTTTTTATTATTACACATGAGGTAGTAGATAGGTCCACTTGATCTTTTTAGTTTAAGTCTCAAAGGCGTCAGAGAAACTATTTAGTTTATTAGACCGAAATGATACCTCCTGGTGGGACTGGAATTGATGGTCCAGTTTTTTCAATTTCTGCATCAACAAACAACGCATGGGGGAAAGTCGCCCCTGCATTGTTAAAAGCCAAATCCGGTCCAGAGCCAAATATTCTTCCAGCTATTACTTCCACACTAAGTTTGTTTTTCTTCTCATTCCGGTCAATATCGCCCCAAAATGTAAAACGCCATGTTCCGAAAGCTGGAGGAGATGATGGACCAGTGACAACGATGAGGAGTGTATGCTGAGGGAGAACATTTACTGTCCAGTTACCAAATGCTGGGGATGATATTTCTGGGTTTTGAACGCCGGCAGGTACCCCAGGAGCGGAAAATTCTACAACGAAATTAGCTTTAAGCGTTTTTGAACTTGGATTTTTGAAATAGATGTTGATCATATCATTGCTATCTGGCGCTTGGTTATCAACAGGCACATGAAATACACCAGTTGTAATTGCCTTCACTATTTTATCACATCCCATCCTTCATTCTCACCACACTCTTCGGATGAACTTACTTCTAAGAAATTTTCTTCAAAGTTGTTAGTCAATTAATTTCTTCCTTTCTATCAATAATATTAGATTAGGGACATCTATAAATAATATGTAAAAAGAGAAAAAACTGCTTGTACACAAATCTATGAAACTACCTTTTTTATATGAATCCTTTATTAAATATTTAATGTACTTTAATGTAAAAAAAATGCTCCTATTAGGCACTACTTTGGTAATTGAAACGTTAAATCCTGTATAGAACTGGTAGAGTTTGCCCCAAACTAAAATTATTACATAAAAATCAAATCAATTAATGGGGTATTAAGTTGGAAAGATTTTTTCAATTTCATTCAAAATTGGGTCCGTTTCACCTTTTTTCATTAGATCATCTAATAACGATCGGAATTATTTTGATTCTCAGTGTTCTTCTATTTGTCTTTAGAAAACAGATTCAGGACTCGGGGAAAAAACGACTTTTTCGTTTTTCTTTAGCATTTCTCTTATTGGCTTCTGAGATTTTTTTTCATATGTGGCTTGTGTATGAGAATGCTTGGTCGCTTAAAACAGGTTTGCCACTTGAACTTAGTGATATTACTGTCATTCTGGGAATTATAATGCTTCTGACAAATAGCTATAGAGTGTTTCAATTCATGTATTTTGCCGGTTTAGCCAGTTCCATTCAAGCCATCTTGACACCTGATCTTGGCCATTATTCGTTTCCACATTTTCGATATTTCGAGTTTTTTGTTTCGCACGGAGGAGTGGTGCTTGCCTGTTTGATTTTGCTGGTAGCCAGCAAATATCGACCGACCATACCATCTATGTGGGTGACCGTTCTCATTGTTAACCTTTATGCAGCTTGCGTATTTTTCATTAATAAGTCGCTGAAAACTAACTTCATGTATCTCATGAAAAAGCCCGAAAATACTTCCCTATTAGATTATCTAGGACCTTGGCCATGGTATCTTCTCTCGGCAGAATTGGTAATGATTGTGAGCTTTTACATTTTGTATAGTCCTTTTTGGTTAAAAAGGAAAATGCAAAGAAATTAATTAAAGTTCTTTACATATGTTTTGAAGATTTAAGGAAAAAGCCAATCCCTAGTTTGGGATTGGCTTTTTTGTATGTCGATTATCTCAATTAATTTAATAAATTTTTGTACCCATCCATGAATACATGACCTGCAAAATAAAAAAATATGATTGCTGCTATAAAAGAAAAGTATTTTTGGACCTACTAGATGTTCTGCTTTCTAAGTTAATAATGCAGTAACTTATTGTTGTTTGCTGGAAGTTTGTACAATAAAAAACAACTAATGTTTTCATTAGTTGCTCAAGTTTTCATTGCTTATATAACTTATGATTTTAAAATATTATATGTAAGGCCAATTGCACCAGAATTAAATGTTTTGTTTTCGATAAGTGAGAGGTTGCGTTTATATTCCGAGGCCTTAAACAAAGGCAGACCACTTCCTATAATAACTGGTGAAATAGTAATTTTAATGACATCAATTAAATCAAGTTCCATAAGAGCGTGTGCAAACCTAGGGCTACCTAAAATAACGATATCTCTACCTGGCTGTTTTTTTATGTTATTAATTTCTTCCTCAATATTTTCTTTTACTAATTTTGAATTATTCCATTCAGCTTTTTCAAGGGTCGTAGAAAATACAACCTTTGATGTCTCTTCAATCCATTTTGCATGTTCAATTTCATATTCTGATGCTTCCGGGTTAGAAGGTACTGATGTCCAATAGTTCTCCATCATTTGATATGTTCCTCTTCCCCATAACACTGTGTCTACAGTACTTAAAATTTCTCTAGCATGCTTTTCTAATTCTTCATTGTAAGATACCCATCCAATATCCATTTGACCATTTGGTCCTTCTACAAAACCATCTAAAGAAGAATGTAAAAATAAAATAACATTTCTCATAAAATCCTCCTATGTACTAAGTTATAGTTATTTTCTTTATTTATGTAAACAAGGAATTACTAACTTTTTTTATTGTTTAGAAGATAGTTTTCTTCTTAAATCATTTTCTTATATTTTTCACTTGGAAAAAACTAATATCAGGTTTTTCATGTCAAATCTTTGATAATTTCCCCATTTCTAAATTAATCAATACTATCAATCAGACATTAAAAAACAACGACAAAATTGTCGATCATGTTCTTCCTAACTCACCCGATTGTTTTTAAAGTTTATTGATTTTCTCCGCTAACTCTAAAATAATTCCTTCTGGGCCACGAACGTAGCATAACTTATAGCTTTCTTCATATTGCTGTATTTCACTAAATATTTCCGTGCCCTTCTCTTTCAATTTTGCAATAATAGCTTCAATATCTTCAACAGCAAAGCAAATATGTCGGATACCTAGTGTATTTGCAAGAGGTTTCTGTATATCTTTATCATCTGACGGTGTATAAAATTTGACTAGCTCGATCCATGCCTCACCATCTGGCATCCCCATTCCTACACATGCCGTTTTCACATTATTAAGCCCAACTATTCTGTCCAACATTTCTCCATCCAATTCCCATTCCGCTTTCACATCAAGTCCAAGGTCAATAAAAAACGCTTTAGCCTCTGAAAGATCGTTTACGTTTATACTCACATGATCTATTCTATTAATCACCCTATCTCATACCTCCTATGTACCTGTTATTTTCAATATCTGTATTGGTGTAAGGTTTGTTTGAAATTACAATTCGCTTAAAACAGAAAATATCCTTCTCAACAAACCTGCCTCCTTTATCTCAATTAAAAAACCAACTTTTCAGCCGATTGTGTTTTTCAACCAAAGCATTGCGTTAGTTTAATTAGAAATTACATTTAGATTAGAGAATTTATTGAACCTAGATGTAGCTTTAACAGTAATATATGTGATACTTATCGTGATTTTTTATCTGCTTCATCATGTGGATATTTATGAGGGATATTAATTTCCTTATTCATATAAAAAAAGCAGCATTTGCTGTTCTTATCCAAGATGAAGACTACCTTTTTTAATGAAAATTCTTTAATTCACTTTGGAAAATTAAGTTTAAAAGGATGATAATATGCAACTAGATATTGTTTTGTAAGCAATGCTAATTGTTTTTATGGGAACTTTTTTATTAAAAATAGCTGGAAGAAACTCTATTTCCAAATTAACAATCTCTGAAATTGTTTTAATGAGTACAATTGGCCCATTACTAAGTCGTCCAATTGAAAATAAGAGTATTTGGACTAGTGTAGGTGTTGCTTCTATTCTTATTCTGATTGTAATTGTATTTCAGTTTCTAAAAATAAAATATAAATCAATCGAATTATTACTAACTGGTAGATCAATCGTTATTATAGATGATGGAAACTTAAATTTAGAAAACATGAAAAAAATACGACTTACAACTGAAAATTTAATAATGCGTTTACACCAGTTAGGAAAACTTCAATTGAAGATGTAGCATGGGCTACTTTAGAAACTAATGGGCAAATAGGATATAAATTGAAGCCAAACTTACAACCTGCAACTAAACAAGACATTCAAAATTTAGTAAGATTAATTGAAACAAAAATTCCCGAGTCAAAGTGAATTTATTAAATTTTAAGCAAATTTTCACATACGAAAGGCGTGTAACTTAAACAATTAAATTTAAATCTACATATTTTATCATGTAATATTTTCTTTACCCAAAACACTTATTTTTTTAAGGGAAGCTCTTTATCTAGAGTTTCTCTATTTTTTATTTTTTGCTGAACTAACGCATGTCTTAGTTGGGTAAAAAAAGAGAATCCTCCAGAAAGGGATTCTCTACTTTGGGTTAATTTATATATTGGGCAAAGGCAAACAAGCTTGTAAAAAGAGAGAAACTCACAGAATAAGTTTCTCTAAAAAATAGGTGATATTGGTAAAAAATTAAAACAAGAAATGTAATATTATTATATAGAAATTAATATCAATTGTTTTAGTTATACGCCTTTTTATTTGGAAAATTAAGTAAATTTTATTTTAGTTGTATATTGACTTGTTAACGTCGTGCATGTCATGTTCTGTTCTAGTTTACATAAACACTCGTTATCGGCAATAAAAAAAGATTTTCATATAATGAAAATCCTTTTTTATTTATAACTTTCTACTTGAAATCCTAGTGGATAAAAATGAAGGGCTTTGTTTTAGACAGGAGTAATCTTGGCAGCTATTCTATCTAATGCTTCTTGAACTGTTGTTGGAGGGGGAGCTATCCAATCTCCTGGGTTAGACGGTGTATACGCTAATCCGAAAGCATCATCTACTCTAATTAAAGTTGTATTCGTACCTACAAGAGTTACCCTAGAACGAATAGGTATTGAATCAACTGTTGCTCTGACTCTTGTAATAACGCTATTAACTCCATTAACAATTAAACTCCCTGAATTAGGAAATGGATTGAAAATATTCTCCGTAATAGCAAAACTTGTTAAATTTAATGGATCGATTGGAATATGACCAGGTTGAACATTAACGATGACATTGCCATTTATACCCCCACCTACTAAATTAACTTGAGCATCCGTAGTCGCTTGGGAATTAATAGTAATATTTCCACTAGAAACGAAAGAAGAAAACATCACCATATTAATTCCATTTTGAGTATAACCAGAAGATAACTGTGAATCTCTTATACTTACTTGATTAACAGAGGTAGATAATGCCGTAAATGTTGGAGTAGGAGTGATGTTGACGCTGACAAAAAATAATTTACCTGAAACACTTTGCGCTGTTTGAAAGTTAAAATCGAGAGGGCTATTTAGTAATGTCAGATTGACAAACCCTGATCGTGGATCTTGTGAAAAATTTAAATCAAACCAAGATGGATCATTAATATCGAAAGGTATTTGCAATCTAGTTAATAAAGTACTAGTCCCTACTAATTGGACGTTAGCTTTTAAATGAATTAATGGTTCAATATAGCTACCTGGTCCAATAGAGATAGCATAACGTTTAGTTAAATTATTAGGATCTGGAAATGGTGCTATAGCATCCGTTATTGATGCCATTGCTGCAGTAACAGTTAAAAATGGTGCACATTCAGATCCGTCTGCAATTGAATCATTTCCAGCTTTGTTTACATAAACGATTCGCGTAGCGATCGGTGGAGGTTCAATGCAACCAGGTCCCGTTGCACCTGTTACCCCAGTAGCTCCTATTGGTCCCGTTGCCCCCGTTTCACCTGTCACCCCAGTAGCTCCTATTGGTCCTGTTGCACCTGTTGCACCTGTTGCGCCTTTAGCTCCCATTTTACCTCTTTTCCCTTCCTCGCCTTCTTTTCCTCTTTTCCCTCTCGCACCTGTAGGACCTGTAGGACCTATGAGAAATTCTCTGTCTTTATCTTTCAAATTATCACCTTACCTTTTATTATTTGATAGTTAAACTTGTCCAAATTCAACATCAATATATTAATATGTCTAAATGTAAAATCTTGCATATCGCTTTTGTCCCACTCTATTAATTTTTTTATATTATATAATATTTATTTCTAAATTAAATTGAAGATATTAAAGCAAAAAAAAGAGCTACAAAATTAAAATCCTTTTTGCTGCTTATTCAATTACAATGGGAGTACAATAAAAACTTCCATTCACTGTTGTGAATCTGAGGATTCATGTTTGGCTAACGCATGCTTTTGTTGAATTAATATATCGTGGAATCTTTTAAAGAAAATATAAATTTATAGAAGCGAGTGGTGAGATTGAACGCTAATATATTAATGGAATGGGAACAAAAGCACGATGCAAAAAATAGAACTATTAATGGATTTTGGGAATGCTTTAGGAAATGGCGAGAGGAAAAAAAGTAATACTACTTGGATACATTTAAAGGAAAGTTGTACTAAGAATTCATTCAAGTTAAAGAATGGTCTATTGAATTAAAGCATAGTTTTTCAAGGATTGAAGCGTTTGTGTTTTTTACTGTATATATTTATTACTTTGATAAAGAGAATGCCTGCTAAATACTAGCAATTGATCTATGTATTAGTTATATAATTTGATCGATTGTTTTAATTTTAAAATAAACGCGTTTAGACTCTCGTGTTTCATTAAGATAAAGATTTAAAAATTAACATTATCTTATATTTCCTCTTTATAAATTCAATTCGTTTTTGAGACTATGTAACTAGCTTAGTAATCCACTATGAAGCATATAATCAAAACGGTGATTCTGATGGTTACAAAATTATAAAGGAGAAGGCTGTTCTTTCTGGAGGAAATCTTCTTGCATTTATAAGCTATTCTTTTGTTCGAATTGATAAATTCAATGAAAGAGGTGAGTGCAATAAAATCATTTTTAAAACTAATCTCCATTTTGACTTTTGGTTTGGTTTTAGGTGGATGTAGCTCTTTGGCAGTTTATTACAATAATAAAGGATATAAAGAAGAACAACAGGGGAAGTATGACGCGGAGATTTCCCATTTAAACAAGGCAATAAAAAATGATCCTAATTTATGGGAAGCTTATAACAATCGCGGGCTATCGTATAATCACAAAAAAATGTACGATAAAGCAATTGCCGATTATAGTAAGGCGATTGAATTGAATCCGAAAAAATATAAGCCATATAGCAACCGCGGGCTTGCCTACTACAATCAGCATATGTATGATCAGGCCATTGCCGATTACAACAAGGCCATTGAGTTGAATTCAAAAGATTACATTTTATATTACAATCGAGGGCTTGCCTACTACGATCAGCAGATGTATGATCAGGCTATTTCCGATTACAACAAAGCCATTGATTTAAATCCGAAAGATTATTTGTCATATAACAATCGAGGGCTTACTTTTTACGATCAGCAGATGTATGATCAAGCCATTTCTGACTTAAACCAGGCTATAAAATTAAAACCTGATTATGCAACATCATATAGTAATCTTGGGCTTGTCTATCTGGATAAACAAATGTACGATGTGGCTATTTCTGATTTTGATAAAGCTATTGAATTAAATCCGAAACATTATAAGGCCTATAACAATCGCGGGCTTGCCTATTACTATAAACACATGTATGATCAAGCAGTTTCCGATTATAACAAGGCCATTAGTTTGAATTCAAAATTTTATCTGGCCTATAACAACCGGGGGCTTGTCTTTTACGATAAGCAAATGTATAAACAGGCCATTTCTGATTACAACAAAGCCATTGATTTAAATCAAAAAGACTACCTGGTATATGACAATCGGGGGCTTACTTATTATCATATGCAGATGTTCGATCAGGCCATTTCTGATTACAGCAAGGCCATCGATTTAAATCAAAAAGATTACCTCGTATATAACGACCGCGGGCTTGCTTATCAAAGCAAGCAGATGTATGATCAGGCCATTTCTGATTACACCAAAGCCATTGATTTGAATCCGAAAGATTACCAAGTTTTTGACAACCGTGGGTATGCCTATCTCAGTAAGCAGATGTACGATCAAGCCATTGCCGATTTCAACAAGGCGATTGATTTAAATCCAAAAAATTACCTCGTATATGACGACCGCGGGCTTGCTTATTACTATAAGCAGATGTATGATCAGGCCATTGCCGATTTCAGCAAGTCAATTGAATTGAATCCCCAATTTAAACTTGCTTACAGTGATCGCGGAAATGCTTACCTTAAAAAAGGCATGAACAAAGAAGCGACACAGGATTTTAATAAAGCAAAGTAATCTTTATTTATTCAATAATAAAAGGAGTAGGAATTTGACCTACTCCTTTACTTTGTTCTCAGTTTTTTTGCACTAAACCAAAATAATGTAAAGAAGATATCAATTTCTAAAAATAAATTGTTCAATTGTCCAGTTTTTCATTTTCCTTTCATTATTATGTGTGATTATACAAATGTACTTTAATTCAATAGAAAGGAATTCAATTATGGAGACAAAACAAAAGACAATAAATACTATGCTTAACAAGGTACCAGAAGTTACAATATTTTTCTGGATTATTAAAGTTCTATGTACAACTGTTGGTGAAACATTTGCTGATTTCTTGAATTTTAACGTTGGTTTAGGTTTAGGACTTACAACAGTCCTTATGGGTGTTGCATTTTTTATCTCTTTATTTTTTCAATTCAAGGCAAAGAAATATGTTCCAAGTATTTATTGGATCACTGTTGTACTAATAAGTGTATTCGGTACATTGGTAACTGATAATTTGACTGACGCGATTGGCGTACCTCTTGAAACAAGTACGATTGTATTCTCCGCGCTACTTGCATTAACGTTTCTATTTTGGTTTCTTAGTGAAAAAACACTTTCTATCCATTCAATTTTCACAAGAAAAAGAGAAATATTTTATTGGTTAGCGATTCTTTTTACTTTTGCACTAGGTACTGCTGTTGGGGATTTATATTCTGAACAACTTGGACTAGGGTATTTTAAAACTGGTGTAACAGTTATTGTGATCATACTTTGTGTATTCTTAGCCTGGAAGTTTTTAAAACTTGATGGAATGTTAGGGTTCTGGATTGCATACATTCTTACACGTCCACTTGGAGCATCACTAGGAGATTATTTATCACAACCAAAAGTGAATGGTGGTTTAGGTTTAGGAACAACAAGTACAAGTATCATTTTTCTGGTCGCAATTTTAGGAATCATTGTTTTCCTTGCTGTTTCAAAAATTGATATTTCATTATATATTGAAAAAATAGATGAAAATAAAACTAAAAATAATATAATGACACAAACTATTTTAGCACTGTGTATTTTCTTAGCTGTTGGTATTGGCGGTTATATTAAATTATCATCCAATACTGGTTCTACTGAAACAACATTATCTGGTCAATTAACAGATTTTGCAACAATAGAAAATAAAATGTTGTCGGATGTGAACTCAAAGAATTTTAATTTAGCTAAAAAAGATGCTGACAATTTGGAACATCAATGGGATACTTCAGAGGCTAAACTTAGAAAAATAGATAGTACTTCGTGGACTAAAATTGATGGTACGATTGACGTTGTATTAGCAGCGGCTCGTACATCAACCCCAGATGTAAATAAATGTAAAACGGCAATTAATCATTCTCTTGATGTAATAAACGCTACAAATAAATAAAATAATGATTTAGGAAAAAGCATTTCTTGTATGAGAAATGCTTTTTCTTTTTGTCAAAAAGATTGTATATTCAATATCAATAATAATATAATAAAAAACAACAGATATTTATTGTAAAACGATAAATAATATGTTAAATTCATATTGTCATTAAATAAGTGAGGTACTAAATATGAATGGTAAAAGAAGTTCAACTACTTTCTTAAAGGCAATTATTTTTCTCGCTGGAATTGCAGTGCTTGCTTTATGTATATTTTTGGTACCCCATTTTGGGAATTTCGCAGCAAAAATGTATCCAAATATTGCAGCAATGAAATATCTCGTTTTCATCGTTTTGTATGGAGCTGCTGTGCCCTTTTATTTTGCTCTTTATCAGGCTTTCAATCTTTTACGGTACATTGACGACAACACAGCGTTCTCGGAATTATCTGTAAAGGCGTTAAAAAACATAAAGTACTGTGCGGTTGCAATTAGTGTTATCTATGTATTAGGTATGCCACTCTTTCATTTTATAGCGAAGAAAGTTGACCCTCCTATTGGATTTTTGGGACTGATCATCATTTTTGCTTCGTTGGTTATCGCCGTTTTTGCTGCTATCCTCCAACAGCTTCTACAAGAAGCAATTAACATAAAATCAGAAAATGATTTAACGGTCTGAGGTGGATGGTATGGCAATAATTATTAATATCGATGTGATGTTAGCAAAACGAAAAATGAGCGTAACGGAGCTTTCAGAAAAAGTTGGGATTACGATGGCGAATCTCTCCATTTTGAAAAATGGAAAAGCAAAAGCGGTTCGTTTTTCAACATTAGAAGCAATCTGTAAGACATTGGATTGTCAGCCAGGTGATATTTTGGAGTACAAAATCGACGAAGACACTCAATAAAAACATACAAGAAAATTATTTAACTAACTGGAATCAATAGAGAATTTAAGGGATAGCTTAATTGCTATCCCTTCTTTACGTTTTTCAATAATAAACATTTACGGATGCTTTATATCTAATACTACTGCCATTTCTTTCCCATATCGATCGCCTTGATCAATGAATCCTAGACTTGAATATAAATTATGTGCTCCTAGGTTTTCAGGGTGATATCCTACAACAATTCTTTTGGCACTTGTTTGTTTAATCATCTCATCGATCATTAACTGTGTAGCAATTTTGCCAAGTCCTTTTTGTTGAAAATTCTTATCTACCATTATTCTATATATCCAATAGCCATCCAGCTCTTCTTCAATCGTATTAAACATTAAAAATCCTACCGTTTTACCTTCAAAATCAATAGCAAACGGCTTTAGTGAAGGTTCAAATTTCGATTGAGCAATAGAGATTGCATTCGGTTCGATGTGACTCTTTTGTTCCTCAGATACCTCTAGTAGACAGCATTCATACCAATTTTCTGCATTTAGTTCCACAAGTTCTACGTTTCTGTTCTGCATAGTTTCTCCTTTGTTACAATTATTTGAGCCAATTTACTCTAATTCATAATTTTAACAAATTTTTCCAATATTTAATTGAGACGTTTATCCTAATTCAACTATTCTCTTCATTCAAAATAAATGTACATAGTAAACAAAAAAATAACCTCTCATCACTGAGTGGCTATTTCTTTAACAATTTCAATAAATTTTTTACTAATATTAGAAAGCTTTTTGTTTTTTGGATAGATTACCCATAAATCCTTTACAACGTATTCATTATTTTCTTTGTAAGGAATAGATTTTAAGTTTCCATTTAGAATGTACGGATGAAATTTAGCGCCTGACTCATGAGAATATACAAATACATTATGTTCTCTAACAGCCTCTGTAAGTATATTCATACTGTTTGTCGTTACTCTTATTTTATTTTTATTTTCTTTAATTAATTTAGAATAATAATAATCGGAATAGATTGAATAGCACGCTGTATCCATTTCTAATACATCAGCTTTTGTTACGTAGTCAAGATGGTAGAGTGGAGAGTTTTTTCCTACAATAACGTGAACACGATCAGTCCGAATGATTTCATAGTTAATATTTTTTTCACTCTTTAGTATCTCTAAATCTTGAGGAAAAAAACAAAAATCATATTCAGTGTGTTTAATTGTTTCCATTATTAATGGTGGATCTTTTTCCTCGATTTCAATCGTTACATTTGAATGATCTTCTTTAATTCTGTTCAATGCTCGAAGAAGTACAGCTGCAAAAGTAGGAGCTGCTACTATTTTCAAATGAATCTTTTTATTATTTTTATAATCATACAACTCTTCATTTAACTTATTGATAATTTCTAACACTTCACTAGCTCTATTTATTAAAATCTTTCCTTCTTCTGTTGGAAATGTCCCTTTTCTTGAACGGTTAAAAATACTTATTCCCATTTCATGCTCTAATTGGGAGATCGATTGACTTAGTCCTGAACTTGTAATATGCAATTTTTCTGCAGCTTTAATGATTGATTTCTCGCTTGCAACTTTCACGATGTATTCCATTTGCTCGAAATTCATAAATTCTCCTCGAATAAGAGTATACACACTTATATTTTCTTTCAATTGAAGTTGTATACATTCTAGCACGAAAAAGTGGGACAATTCAAAAACGAATCATCTGTATACGCCTAAAGTGGGAGAATTCGTCTTCTACTCTTTTTGTTCAACTTTTGCATGCGTACGTTCAACAAAAATTAAAAAGAGAGAAACTCGTTGGTGAAAGAGTTTCTCTAAAATAATTGAATAATAGGTGATATTGGTAAAAAACAAAAACAAGAAAGTAATCTTACTCAATTATTATATAAAAATTAATTTTAATTGTTTTAGTTATACGCCTTTAATATGGAAAAATTTTACATTATTTATACAAATTCTCTTCAATATCTACTTTGATATAAAATTCCTTACATAACTAAACTGCCATTATGTTGAAAAAAAACTCTTTATAAAAACAATTCCATTTCACTATCTTTTTTAGTAAAGCCCATTTTTTTATATAGTGGCCGTCCATCCTCTGAAGCATGCAGCCAAACTCGCTTAACTCCATTTTTTTTACATTCATAGATACATTTTTCAAGCAATTTTCTAGCTAATCCTTTACCACGAAACTCAGAGACTGTGTACATATTTAGAATATAAGCTTCAATCCCTTGTAAATTCTCTAAATAAGGTGGTCTTTTAAATAAGACCATCCCACTAATACTAACTGGTACTCCGTTATTTACTACCATAAAGGATATAAATTCATTTTTTGAAAGTGCAGTATTCAAATATTCCCTTGTTGAAGTTTCGATCAGTTTGTCCTCTTCATGAGACTTCAGTTCTCCCAGTTCATTTAAAAGCTTCAATCGTAAACTTATTACTTGCTCAATTTGTTCATGAGTTACTTTGATAATATTGAACAATTAGTCACTTCCTTTTTTCTGATTTTCTATAAGTAAGTAAAAATCTCCAAGCATTAATTTGAATGATATCTAGAATTGTATGTGCATCAAAGAAAAATGATTAAATAGGTCGTCAAATATTTAAATCCTTCTAACCAGCTCCCACTAAACTTTCTCAGAAAAATACTTATTCATCTTATATAAAAGGCTTTGTCTAGATATCCCAAGCTTTCTAGATGCTTTTGCATGCTGACCAAGTGAATCATCAAGAGCTTTTAATATGTACTTTCTCTCAATCTGATCTAAAATTTCTGGTAAAGGCAGATCGTTATTCACTGATTCAATTAAATTTTCATTCTTCATTTCACTATTTCTCTTGGAAAGTCCTCAATTACAGGAGTTTCACCGTTACATAAGACGACTGCACTTTCAATTGCAATTTCTAGATTATAAAGTATTACTTTTATATTTGTTATAATATTGATCCATAAAAAAAGATACCTAAATTTGGCATCTAAAATTAAAACCGAACAAATATCCCAGTCTTATCATCAGAATGAGTCTTACTTTTCAACTCTTCCATTTCTAATCCTTTTGAATAATCTTCCAAACCGATTTCCTTGATTAGCTTATATACATGCAATAATTCAAACTTCGGATGAAATAAACCATCACTGATTAGTAAAACTGACTTTAAATTTTTAGTATCAATAGATCCCAATTGAATATAGTTTCCGACAGCTTCGGTTCCATTTGCAACTGAATAACCATCAACTGTATTAGCCATGCTTCGATTATAAATAAGTTGATTTTTAATAGACTGGTAGTATGATTCATCTGGTAAAATCAGCCCTTTTTTTCTATCCTTTTCACGCCTTTTTTTTGCCCTAATACTAATGTCCTTCACAGTATCTTTAGTCAGAGTTTTAATTTCCCCACTATGGTATTCTGCTAAAATCATACAATCCCCAAGTTGAGCAAATGATATCTTTTGCTTATCAATTTTTATAATGGCAACGCATGTAGACCACCGTTCCTCTGGACGGTTTATATCTATTTTATTTATTTTCATTTCTTCCATCAGTCTTCGATTTGCTAGAATAATTCCTTCAGATAAAGTCATTTCAGCCCTATAATGATTTTTAAAATACTTCCTAAATAAATTTGAAGCAATATATGCACCATTCATGCTATCAGCATTTTTAAATGGAGTAATTGGTGTTGCTCCATCAAATACCCCATATACATTTATTTCGTTGTTTACTACCATTGCATCCTCGGACACATTTTTTGAAAGAGATATTCTAGCAGTAGTACTAATCTCCATATTTTAATCACCACCAAACAAATGAATTTGCAGGTCTTTAAATTAATATGGAACACAAAAAGGATTATGTACTTTTTCTATTTTAATTCTTAAAAATTTGGCTTTATTATCAAAGCTGTGTAGAACCCACTATTTCCACGATTGGCAATAGTTTCCAAAATTTAACAAATTTTCATACAAATGAAATATCTCGTTAACAAAAACTGATTATACTTAAACATTGTTGCTTGTAAGACAACCAAATACAAAAAAAGAAGGTGTATCATGAAAAAACGTATTCAATCCAAAAAGCTATTATCATTAGTTGCAGGAAGTGCTCTCGCAATCACATCATTATTTGGCAATTATCAAACAGCATTCGCATGGTCTGACGAGGATGTTCACAATCAAGATCATAGTACACATCATTTCATCGTAAATGGAGGTGTCAAACTTATAGCTGATAATACGAATCCTGCAATCAACAAGCCTACTACACTGCTTAATCAGTTTCGAGATCGTTGGGAACAAGGCTTATACGATGCGGATCACATTAATCCTTTTTATGATACGGGCACATTTATGTCTCACTTTTATGATCCAGACACACAAACAAATTATACGGGAGTTTCTTATCCAACAGCTCGTCAATCAGGAGCGAAGTATTTTAATCTAGCATCGGATTACTATAAAAAAGGCGATTTTTACAATGCATTCTACTACTTTGGAGTGTCTTTACACTATTTTACAGATGTAACCCAGCCTCTACATGCTTCAAATATTTCCAATCTAGATCATAACGCACCCGGCTATCATTCGAAGTTTGAAAATTATGCGGAAAGTATTCAAAGTCAAATGACGGTGCCAAATTCAGGTTTATATAATTGGATTTCTTCGACTGATCCTGAAGCATGGATTCATCAAGCTGCGGTACAAGCAAAATCCGTTTTACCTCAAATTTGGAATGATACGATCATTAATTACTTCTGGCAAGCAGCTTACAGTAATTATTATTCTGCTATGTGGAAAAACGAGGTAAAAAATCCGACTCTTGTTCAGTTAAATCAAGCTGAACGAGAGACTGCTGGATTCATAGATATGTTTTTTCGCGTAAACGGTGTAGAAATGCCTGTGACGGTATATAAGGAAAATGCTTTTGGCGGTGCTTCAGAAATACTTGGATCCGGTAATTATGATTACGATCAGCTTGTAAAAGGGATTGGTAATGATACCATTTCTTCTATCCATATTGCACCAGGCTATCAAGTCACTTTATTTTCCGATGCAAATTATAAAGGAGCGTCGATTGTTCTGACAAATGATGTGAATGATTTAGGCAACTTTAATCATCAAGTATCAAGCTTAAAAATCGTGAAGATCTCTGCAATTTCTAAGTAATCTAAAGGCAACGGAAAAGCTGGAAGTTATAGATGTTCAAATGCAACTAGCACACATTATACATAAGACTATTTAAAGGAATATAAAAAATTATTTAAAAATAGTATAGTCCTATCGGATAAGTCGTCATATAATAGTAAAGGTATTATTTATACGAAAAAAGTGAGGTGGAACATTTTTATGGGTAGTCCCAGTATAGGTGAGTCGGATAATTTACCGACGACATCAGAGGAAGTCATACAATTGAATATCCGAGGAGGATTACATCATAAAAATGTAGTCCAACTTTTATAAGCTTTTGAAGACTTCCTCTAGAAAAGAGGAGGTTGGAAACATGGTACACAACATTTGGAAGCAAATTTATGTTAAAAAACAAGTTGAAAAACCAAAAAAAATTCAAGGGTTTGATATTGATCTAAACCATGAAAACTTATCACGAATTGACCGATTAGTGGATCGTTATGAGTCAGAAATTCTGCAACATTTAAATAGTGATTACACCCAACGAACAAAATTGTCTGAGAGAATCGCAGATAAAATTGCGCAATTTGGTGGTAGTTGGAAATTTATTATTTGGTTTAGTTGTACACTTGCAGTATGGATGATTTGGAATAGCCTATCATTCACAAAAGCTTTTCATTTTGACTCTGCACCTTTTATCTTGTTGAACTTATGTCTATCTTTTATTGCGGCATTTCAAGCACCAGTCATTATGATGAGTCAAAACCGTCAAGCAGCACGCGATAAGCATGAATCCGTTATCGATTTTGCAATAAATTATAAAGCTGAACAAGAGATTGGTGACATGCAAAGTCGTCTAACCAATATTGAAAATCAATTAGCAGAGATTAGAGATTTACTTAAACAAAAAAATTAAAGATATTGATATAAATTGATCACTATATAGTCTTCTTATCCCCTTTATTATAGACAGTCAAAAGGATTGTCCTATTTTATGAAGGGGATTTTTTGAGGAAAAATTGGTCTACATATGAGTGACAGTTCAATATAAGCTTCCTCATTTAGCTAAAAATTAAAAGAACAATTAGCCTCAATTGACTGCTTGTTCTTTCTTAAACAGAAGTGGTGAATACATGATTTTTCAGGTCATAATTAATTATTTTTTCTAATTAGATGCTCGCTTATTCTTGCCTACTGTTGATGCTCAACCTTATTTTGTAAATTTTGTGTAATCTGGCAATCTTTCACAATGAAATTTGATTTATTTTTCCATATTAGTGATATACTTAAATTATTAAATCCCTATTATAGGAGGAATGAAAAATGAACGAACAAGAATTAAAAGAATATCGTACAAATGTCATTTCATCACTAGAGGAAGAAATCGCTCACTACCAAAACTTAATCAAACTAACAAGACATAGCAGACTGAAAGAAAGCCATACATATAATCTTAAGTTCATGCAAGAATTATTAGACGCTGAAAAAGCTGATCAAAATAAATGATTAAGAGGTACCTTCTAAGTGGAAGGTGCCTTTTTTAATTGTGAGAAATAGTTAAGCCGTTTTCAACAAGGACTAAAAATAATCTATTTATTGCTCATAAGGTAGAAGCACCTTCCACAAGGAAGGTGCCTCACTCACTCTTTATTTACTTCAATCCAAAAGCCTTAATAATATCTTGATTAATACTATTACCCGCATCATCCCAAGCACTTGCTCTTAATGATACAGAAGTTGCCTTCTTACGGTTTTCAATTCTAGCTTTCCAGCCATCTTTTTCACGATTTAAATCAACTAGTTCCCAAGTCTTGCCTTCATCATATGAAACTTCTAATGTTGCACCTTTCATTTTACCGTTTCCTGGTGCTCCAGCTACTTGAATAGCTTTCATTTCTAAATCGACCCAACGGCCTGATTTTGCATCACCATTCATGTCAGTTTCTACATTGTAATCAAGCGAGATTAATGGAAGTTCTGTTTGATATTCTTCTTGCTCTTTAGACCAGAATGTCCACTCTGTATGTGTTTTTACAGAATTATCAAAGCGAGCTGGATCGCGCCAAGCATCACTAACTACTTTATACTGAGTATTTGCAGTTGGGTATTCATTAAATGAGTAGATTGCTTGTCCTTTTGCTTCTTTTACTAGTTTTGATCCTTGGTATAGTTTTAATGTTTGTGAACCTGGATAATTAGTTTCTGATCCTGTGCTTCCTACTCCAGAATCAGCCCATGCAGGGATGTTGATGACTAAGTTGTTTCCTGTACGATAAGGTTTCCAGAAGCCATCACCTAAACGAGGACGAGCAACCGGTGAGAACCACTCTTCATCTAATGTTTGTCCTGGTTTGTATGTTGCTTTTGGCTGGCGTACTTCCCAAGCAGCATCTAGCACACTAGCTTGATGATACCAAGAAGTGCCTTTTTGAGCAGAAACCCATTCAGTTCGAACTGATGGTAGATTTAATTTCATTTGATAACCTACTCCATTTGGTCGGTAAGATGGAATATCCCAACGGAATTCACCACCTGCTGTAGGTTGATCAGATTTGTATTCAGCATTAATTTTTACAAGTTCGTTCGCTTTAGGTGAATATGTTACATCATTTGGAATTGCATTGTCATGGTTATCAACAAGATCATAAACGTATTTCGAATTAGGAGTACCTTTTACGTCCAGTGTTACTTTTTTGGACTTCGCAGTCTCAATCAATTTTTTTCCTTCTGTTTGGCTAATTGCTACAACCGCGATTGGAGAATCTGAAAGTGAGTAATCATCATTTTCAACTCCAACATATTCACTAATTTCTTCTGGTCCATCATTTACAGTGATAACTAGTTTTGCACCTGCTGCATATGCTGCTGCAGAACGTTCCATACCAGTTACTTCATCACTTCGATCAACGATTACAGCTTTACCCTTAACGTTTAATCCTTTATAATCGGCTGGAGCCCCTTTACCTACATAAACAGCATCAAAATTGTATTTTCCATCTAGCGGCGTACTTCCTGCTTGTGGGATATCATCTAATTCATTGCCTTTGAAATTAATTGTCATGTATGGTTCAATCAATCTCCATCGAGTGTTGAATGTAAATTTTCCATTTTTAACTTTCTTAGTTGGCTCAGCATACATCTTATCAACTATAGCCGGCATTACATAGATGTCACCAACATTGTTGCCATCAATTTCACGGTAATATTCCATTTTTCTAAAGCTTGCTTCTGTTTTATTCGGTACGTTTGCTGTAATTTCATTGGCTTTTCTTGCATCCAATGTAACTGTTTGAGGTCCATTTAAATTAATTTCAGGATTTCCTACAAGTGCAACGCCAGCGTGGTCAGTATCAGTATCAACATCCATCATTGACATTGCAGAATATGTTCCTGGTTTTAGACGTAATTCTGTTGTACCGTTAATTGCAATAAACTCCGGAATACCATTTGGACCAAGTAGATTGATATACGCTAATGTAGGATTACCGTCACGTCCAATTGCTTTTAAAGTTAGTGGATATCTTTCTTCTTCTTTAATCATAGCCAAAGCAGTATGCACAACAGTTTTACCATCAAAATTTGCAGAAATCTGACCTTGATAACGTCGACCATTAGCAGCTGCATTCGGATCAAGTGTTACATTTACTTTTGCACTACCTTTTGCCGGTACAGTTACCTTGTTCGTTGAAAGTTTAAATAAACCAGCAGGTTCATCAGCATCGCTATTATCAGTAATTTTCGCTGATAGATCTAACGTCACAGGCTTATCACTATCGTTAGTGTAAGTAATTGTTTTCTCTTTCAATCCATCATTATCATGTGGCCAAGCATAGAAACCAAAATCAAGTGAACCTGTCGCACGCAAATCACCAAGAGTCGCTGCTGCAACATCAAGACGTCCAGTTCCACCTTCTAACGGCTTAATATCATCTAATTTTTTAGTTGTACTCATTAATGCATCTTTCAGCTGTGCGCCTGACCAATCAGGGTGACGTTGTGAAAGAATCGCTGCCGCTCCTGCCACGTGTGGCGTAGCCATCGACGTACCACTCATTGAAAGATAAGATCCACTTCCTTGAGTTGAATATTGAGATCGTGCAGCAGTAATATTTACACCTGGTGCTGTTAGATCCGGCTTTAATCCTTCACTTCCAAAACGTGGACCTTGTGATGAGAAGTAAGCAAGATTATCTGATTTATCAACTGCACCAACTGTTAGTGCCGCATCTGCAGCTCCAGGAGAACCGATTCCTTCACGGCCTGTATTACCAGCCGCAATAACGAACAGAGAGCCTGTCTCAGCACTTAAATTATTAACCGCTTGTGACATTGGATCCGTACCATCACTTGACTCATCGCTTCCTAAACTCATGCTTACAATCTTGGCATTATGTGCAGCCCATTCCATACCATCAATAATCCATGAATCAAGACCAAAGCCTTCATTGCTTAATACCTTTCCTACTAATAGACTAGCTCCTGGTGCTACCCCTTTATATTTTCCACCTGATGCTGCTCCCGTTCCTAATACAGTCGAGGCAACATGAGTACCATGTGCATGAAAATCACGTACATCTTGGTCAGGAACAAAGCTTTTTGTTTCTTTTATTTGACCAGCTACATCTGGATGCTGTGCATCAATACCTGTGTCCAGAACTGCTACTTTTACGCCACTTCCGTTGTAACCAGCATTCCAAGCAGTAGGTGCCCCAATTTGAGGAACACTTTGCTCAAGCGTTGCCTTAACACGACCATCTAACCAAATTTTTTCAATTCCAGGTGTAACTAATGACTTTGTAGATTTAGCAGAATCCGCAGATTTTATATTTTTCTTAACATCTTGCCAGAACTCTTTCGAATCCTTTTTCTCTGCAGAAAGCGCTGCTCCATTTATACTTTCAAGTTCATGTGTTTTCTTTGAAGCTTTTAATGTAGGCTTCACACTTGAGCGAGTTTTTGACTCTGAATACTGTACGATAACAGGTAATGTCTTTTGAGAAGCATCATCATATCCATCCGCTATAAGTGCAGTGATATTGAATAAATCTCGATCTAATGCACCAGAAGCTAAGTAAGGCATCGCTTGTTTTGGAATAACATATGTATCCTTATTAACCGTCATGATATGTGAACCACCATCAGCTTTATCTGCTGGCTCAACACTGATCACACTTTGTCCATCAGCAAACTCTGTTACAGTAACAACATCACCTGTAATAAGGGTAATCACATGCTTCCCTGTACTTGCTTTTGCGTTAATTCCTTGAAGATTCGTTTCTACAGCACTACTATTTGTTAAATTTGAAACATTATTGCTTGTCCCGGCAGCTAACGCTTGAAAAGTCGGAACAGCAATAAGAGCTGTCGTCATCATCGCAGTAACATACTTATTTAACCTAGGCTTTCCTGTCATCTTACACTCCCCTATTCTGATAAAATAAAAAAAGCGACTTCTCATATGAATCTATTAAAATCGATTTTAATCGTTCACATCCAAACCACTTCTTAAAAAGCACTCTACATTATCAAAATATAAAGAATATTCAATTATTGGTCAATTGGGTTATTTAGCTCCTGATTTAACAGCATTTTATTAATAAGCGCTAATTTTTCTAATCATTTTCAAATGAAATTAACCCACTTATTCTCACAAAATAAATGATTAGTTTTTTACTTTTTAATTTTTAATTTAGTTAAATAAACCTATTAAAAATTCGTATAAAAATATCTTTAGAGGAAAAATGTACCTATTCCTTTTTCGCTAAAAATTAGGTTATTTACTATATAAAAGCACTTAACTCTTTGTTATGTTAAGTGCCTCTCCCTTTATTAAGATAATTTGATATAAGTTTTAAAACCTAGGTTATTCATAGATTTTCTAAAAGTTTACATCCTTTTAAAACTAAATCCGGTAGTTATCAAACAAGATAGAAATGCAACAATTGAAACCACTAATCCAATCATCAATCCTAATGATCTCATAAACAGATCTTCACCTGGATTAGAAGGTTCAAGATTTAATAACCAAAATAGAAACAAAATTGATAATAAAATATAAAAACTACTCCCTAAAATACTCATTTTAATTCGGTTTGCGTTTGAACCTTGCCATGCCTTATTCACAATCATCCATAAAAAGAAGCTTCCAAAGACGGCCAAAACCATTACCAATAAGTCGAGAAATGGAATTAGTAGATACGTTAATAGATAAATTAACAGACAAGAAGTAAAAAACAACGTTGCATTCATAATAAACAAGAAAATACCTGACATTAAATGATTTTGAAACCAACTAGTATTTTTCAATTTAAGAACAAGTTTATTATATTCACCAAGCTTAGATGATATTTTATCCTTACTAAATAGAATTATGGAAACTACAATAAAAACGAACAATAAAAATAAAGTCAATGACACATTACCTCCATATTTAATTCTTATTATTACTAATCATAAAATGAAATATATTCCAGTGGAGTAACAATCTATGAAATTTATATGAAAAAAGCTATAAACAAGCGATTAAGCAATTGTTTATAGCTTTTTTATACGATAAATAATTCTTTCACAAAATTATAACATTCATAAATCTTACTCTTTATTAATTCAACTATAATAAAAGATAATCCTAGTTTAGATGTTTTATATAAAAACGAAAGAATCAAAATATGTACGATACTTGAATACTGATAAAAAAATTGAAAAAGTAGAGAAGGACTTAAGACATGCTGATTATATAGAAAATACTTATTACAAGTAATTTTAAATATTAAATAAAAAATGGAATGTAAGATAAACCGATCCTCCTGGTTTTATCTTCATTCCTATAATTTCTGCATTTTATTCTAACCTCAATACTAATCACTCAATATTACTAACCTCCAAAACAATCTCAATCTTCCGCTTCTTCTTCTCAATCATACTGGCAATAAATTCACTAAAATCATCTTTTTGACTTTTTGGGGTTTTATTTGTATCACCACTAATTGCAGCGATTCGATACAGGATCTTTAATTGTTCCATATGCTCATTTAGACTCATATTTGATAAGTCCTCATATTGTTCAATGAGCCTTTTTCTAAAAATAATTTCTAAGTCATCGTTTGTGGCAGTTTCGTTTGAAGTATTTTTTCGAATATAAATTTTATCTGTAAATAATTTATCGGAGCCTCTTTTAGCAATAAACGGGATATACCGATTTTGCTCGGGGATATAAATGATGAAGAAGGTTTTACCACTAAAATATCCATACATTTCATTCTCATCGTAATCAATTTGTTGAAGATGATAAATTAGAATAGAAGGTAAGTAGCCATTTAATTTTCTTTGAAAATCGGTTGGATCCTTTAGCTCTTCTTTAAGGATTCCTACGGGGTGATTATCATCATTTACGCCAAAAATAATTGATCCTCCACCAGAATTTGCCATTGCAATGATTAATTTTGCAATTTGGTCCTCTCTAACGAATGTTTCCTTAAAATCCAATGCATTATTTTCTCCAAAAGATTGTTCAATCAGATTTTTAAGAGAAGCAATATCAAAATTCTTATCTGCATAATTAAATGTATTTAGAAATTCCTGCTTATAAATCGGCCTTTTAACCATTATTCCACCTAGTTTCATATTTTTTAAAATCTAAACTAGATCTGTTATTACATTTAATGTTAGGAAAAAAGAAATGGCACCTAAATATCCTACAATTTTTCTGGTAAAAAATTCAAAAAGCCAAAGCACATAGCCTTGGCCTCTAATATCAATGATCTAAAAATCACTAGGAAATATTCTTCGTTTAAAGTGATATTCAACTGAGCGATTATTAAACAGATTACTATAATTTACTTTAATCTTTTTAACTTCTAGTTGCTTAATTTTCTCTTCTAATGACTTCTTATCCTCATCAGTTAATTTTCCATCCTCTGACAAACTAGAAATTTCATTTAATAATTCCTGAATCTTTTCATCACGAAATTCTTTTTCTTCATTTTGTTGATAAATGGTCATCTTAGTATGAAGAATTGAATTGACCAATTCGTCAGCCCCACCCGAAAGTCTATTTAAGATTAAAAGCTGTTCATTTAATATCTCATTATCTAAATCATAAGGATACCTTAGTTGATGATCTATTTCGCTCCAGCCTTCTTCAAAGATTGTTCTTACTTGAATTTCAGCTAAATAATTCACTTTTGTCATTTGCGACTTAATCACATAATGCCATGATCGATATCCGGCATCATGAACTAAAAACTGAAACTTTTCCTCCTCAATATGCTGTTCGCTTGTCATATCTCCTAAGCGATGGTAAATAGTCGCTTTTTCATGTAAATTCCAATTTTGTCTAATAGTTTTGTCTATATCTGCAGCTTGGTATTTATATAAATGTAATGCTCTTATACCAATTAGATCTGTGATTTCTGATTTATAATTCGAAACATTGATTTCATAAGATGAGTCTGATTTTTTGCCTTTTATCGTCTTTCGAATAATCTTTTCAATTAAATGATCAGGATATTTAATTCTTGATTTCACAGTATGAATTTCAGGATTTTTACGGAGTATTTCTGAAATAAAAGTAGCTACAGTTTCAAGATTCGGAATTTCTGATATGTATTCATTATAAATTTCAATATATTTTGACCAGTCTAAACAGTACTTTTCAAAATCCTGTTCATCGATTTTATATTTTTCAAAGAAATACTTTTGATTCTCTATTAGGCCCATACGTTATCTCCTTCTAATAATTCCATAACCATATCCTACCATATTTCTGGAAGAAACATACTTTTACAGTACAGAAATTGAGTATGACTGTTCTACTTTTTTACTAATCTTATTATTAATTAATCGAACAAACGACCTATTTTGAATATACGTTCGTAAAAAATCTATCTATTTTCTAAAAAAACCACTTACATTAGAATAGATGTTCGTGTATAATAAAAACATCCAAACAAAACAGAACATACAATCTTAAAATTCAAGACAATTAAAGCCTAAGAGAACTTAAAAGTAGAACAAAAAAAGGAGATGTGAAAAATGGAAATTATCATTCTATGTAGTGTCTTATTATCTTGGTGTATTTTAGAGGGTTTTAACAAATTTGTAGTAAATCGTTGAAAGCACTAAAAGAGATTCTTTATATTACTTTAGAAAGGATAAACTCTCTTATTCCCTAAAACTAATTTCAAACAAAAAAGTGCTCTTCTACTTTGAAAAGATAAAAGAGCACTTTTAGAGATTTTTTATTTAGCTATGTATTCCTGCAATTCCTTAAGAAGAATTTCTGCGCCGTATTTACTTACTACAATCTTTCCACTATCAAACGAAAAATTATTTTCATCAATAACTCCTGTTATCATACAAGCATTACTCGAAACAAATTGTTTAAGGATAATCTTTTGTTCCTCAATAAATACTTCAAATGGTTCATATTTATTTAGATTTAACATTTTTCTTAATTCCTTTGGTAAAACAATTCTTCCTAAGTCATCTAGTCTTCGGACAATTCCACTTAGACCGGAATTTTCATCATATTTTGTAAGAATAATCATACCTTCTTCAAAATGAATTTCAAAAGGAGCATTGTTCTCTAAATTCATTGTGTTTCTTAGTTCTTTCGGTAGAACAATTCTTCCAAGATCGTCTAGTTTTCTAATAATTCCAGTTGATTTCATACTTGCAACTCCCCATTTATTTCTATCTCTTTATCTACTCAATATAATTCTCTCTATAGTTACATTGAGTTTAGTTTAATAATACCAAATTATTTTAATTTTCTCTCTACTTATATCGACTCATTTTTACTTATATTAATACAAATTAATAAAAATTTATTGATATTTCTTAATTAACATTCTTTTTCACCCTATCTTATTTAGTATTCGTTAAATTAGGTAAAATTTTTTAAAAGATTCAAAAAGAGATGAGTTAATCAATCGGTAACGAATTACCTTTAATTAACTCATCTCTTAAAATAAATCTTTTATCTTGTATATCCACCGAGACTTTGTTCAGCCATTTGAACTAAACGTTTTGTAATCTCTCCACCTACAGAACCATTTGCACGAGCTGTTGAATCTGGACCTAAATGTACTCCAAATTCTGTTGCAATTTCATACTTCATCTGATCGATTGCAGATTCAGCATTTGGTGAAACATATTGATTTGAAGATCTGTTTGCCATGATATGTAGCCCCTTATAATAAAATTTTCTGATATAAACTATCAGATTGCTGTTAGTATTTCATATTGAATTGAAAATATTCATCATATAAATATTTCTGTAACTATTTGAATGATTCATACGAAATTTTATGGCAAATAGAGTTTTCCTTGATATTTGAAATCTTAATTCATCTGCAAAGATTGTCAGATTATTTCCCAAAAAATAAATTAATTGCTAAATATGATTGAATCAATAGCTAATCACACTTAAACAGAACTCCCATATATTATATTAGTATAATTCCATTTTTCTGAAAGGTAGGTGTAACAAAATGAAAGTAGATGGTATCTTTGAAGGAGGAGGAGTTCGAGGAATCGGGCATGTTGGTGCTATTTGTGCATTAGAAGAAGAAGGATATGAATGGGCACGTTTGGCAGGTACTTCTGCTGGTGCTATTGTTGCTACTCTTCTAGCATGTGGCTATACAGGAAAACAATTAAAGGAAATTATGGATCATCTAGATTATAAGAAATTTATTACTAAAACATGGTTGCACTTTATTCCTTTAATAGGACTAGGATTAAATCTCTTATTTAAAAATGGGTTATATAAAAATGACTTTGAAGAAGAATGGTTAGAAGCTTTATTATCAAAAAAAGGTGTTCGCTATTTCGATGATTTAGAAGAAGGTAAATTAAAAATCATTATTTCAGATATTAGTAATGGTAAGATGGTCGTTTTACCTGACGATTTACCTGATTACGGCTTAACAGCAAAAGATATAACAATTTCTCAAGCAGTAAGAATGAGTGGTACAATTCCCTTTTTCTTTCAACCAATTAAACTAAAAACTCCTTTTTATAATTATCCAATTTTAATTGTTGATGGCGGAATTCTAAGTAATTTTCCAATTTGGATTTTCGATGATCATCAAGAATGGCCGACTTTCGGTTTTCGCTTAATAGATGAAGAAATTATTGCGAAACCACTGGATGGTCATACCCCAATCTCATTTTATAAATCAATATTTATCACGATGAGACAAGCACACGACATTCGACATCTTACAACTGAAGTAAATGAACGAACAATAAAAATCCCAACTGGTGATATATCAAGTACAGATTTCAATTTAACTAAAAAAGAAAAAGAAGCACTTTTTACAAATGGATACCAAGCCGCAAAAAAATTTCTTGGAACTTGGGATTTTGAAAAGTTTAAACACAACTATCCGCCTGAACCTTACTGTCAAAAGGTGAATAGTCTGTAGTAACTTAAAAAACGCAATCTTTTCTTGATATTCATAGAAAAGATTACGTTTTTGTTTTTCCTTTTCAGTTCCGTTAGATTAACTCATTTAATCCTTACTTTAGCATCCCCCCGAATATATTCAGGATAAAACGCAAGCTTAAGCTTTAATGGATTAACGTAATCTTTAGTAGAAATTGTTATTCCTACTATTTGCTTACCACCATCATGATATTCAGTTGATTCTGCACTAGTTTCAACTTCTTTGCCATTAGCATCAAAAATTGATTCAACCAATGAGTAATGAAATTCTTTTTTTGTATTTAAGGTGAACTTCAAGTCTGATCCTTCTTTTTTTAAGTCAGTTACATAATTTCCTTTTGGCTGTTTAAGAATTTGTTGTTTCTCAGTATCAACTAAAATATAGTCTTCACCCTTATCAACTGCCTGTAGCTTATTAATAATCAAATATAATTCTTTTGGATCTTTAAAGTAATTACTCTGTAAATAGATAATTCGTTCATTATCACTAAGAATATTGGCAGTAGTTCCATTTGTTATTTTAGACCATACTTCACCATTTTGATCAAGAAGTTCAAAATCAGTAAAATCTAATATTTTCTTAGTATTATTTGGATCCATTTTTACTTGTACAGCTACACGAAGAGGATAAACTGTAACTTTTTTAATGGTTATCTTTTGCCCTTCAATCATTACTGTTTTATTTAGTTCGTATATTTGCTTTGTTTTTTCTAGATTTTTTAAAGAGAATGGAATAGAAAATTGCTCTGAAACCTCCTTACTCTTTATCTTTAAATCTAGGTAAAAATCTTTTTGCTCGTTTGTTTTCTGAAAAAGATATTCAATCTTACTAGTATAAGTATTTAACTCGTCTTTTACTGGAAGATCAAATGAAGAAGAATGTTCTGGCAATTCTTCACCATTACTTGGTTTGAGATTCACTTCTTTTAAAGTAAAATTATGTTGTGTCTCTTTTGCATCAATCGTGTAAAAAATTACTATTCCTTGCTCATCAGCAATTACTGAATCAATCGTTACCTTAATTCCGTTTTTCTCTTGAGAAATATTAATTTCTTGAGCATATTTATTTTCTACAGCTGATATTAGACCCTTATCATCACGTATAAGCTTAACGATTTTCTCCATACCTGGAATATTTGTTAAATAATCAGCAAAGGTTGGCGATACACGAATACTTGTAAGAAATCCCAATAGAAGAATAGCAGCTGCAACAATAGACCAAATCTTAGATTTCCGTTTCGGTTTAGTTACCAACTTAGTTACTTTAGCTTTTTGAAGTCCAATTTGTATAGCCTCATCAATTTCATCAATAGGTAATTCGACGTTTTCATATTTTTCTTTCCACTTTTTTAATTCATTTTCTTCTTTTTCAAACACGGCCTTTTTCTCCTTTCTCTTCAAGGATTCCTCTTAATGACCTCAATGCTTTATTCAACCAAGTCTTTACCGTACCTTCTGGGCGATTCCACATAATTGCAATATCTTTGATTTTGACATCGTGAAAATATTTTAAATGTAAAAGCTGTCGCTGTGTATCATCAAGCTGTGACATTGCTTCTTCTATTTCAATATAGTTATAATCTTCGGTCGTACCTAGCTGTGAAATATATTCATCGTCGAAAGTTACTCTATTATTCTTCTTAATATAATCCTGGCAGTAATTAATCATAATCCGAATAAGCCATGTTTTTACATAACTTGGTTCTCTCAATGTTTTTATGTTTTGATAAGCTCTAAAGGTTACTTCTTGAATTGCTTCAATTGCCTCATCTTTATTCTTCAAGTAAGCTAATGCAGTTTTATATAATGATATTTTATGCTCATGCATAATTGACAAAAATGCTTGCTCATCTCCTTTGATAGCCCTTTTCACTAGACTATGATCCTGCAATCTCAATCCCTCCATCTCGATGTTCTATACATTAGACTCCTGAGAGCTAAAAAAGTTTTAATAATTTTTAATTTTTTTGAATCAATTTCATAATCCATCTTTTATTAAGCCTCCATCTACGGAATTTGATTGCTAACTTTTAAAAAATCAAAAATAACATACAAATAATAGTTTTGTAGATTTTTCTTAAATTCCAAAAGGAGTAATATGCTATTAAAAAATTTGAAAAATTAACAATATCGACAATAGATATTGGCTAATTTTACCTTTTTAGATGTTATCATAATTTCGTAATCGTTTACTAAAAAATTAGAGACAGTTTTGAAAAAGACTAATTCTATTTTATCTTCTACGGTATATTTTTTGTCGGTGCAACAACCTATTGGAAGCAGGAGGATAATATTATGAAATTAGCAAAAAAAATATTAATTATAACTTCATACATACTGTTTACCGTATTGATTATAGTTGGTCCAGAGTTTCATAAGTATAAATTGTATGTTCTTTTCTTACAGGTATTATTTTTTTGTACAGGTCCATTATTATTAGTATTGATAGATCGGAAGAGAAAAAGAAGTAAAGTTAAGGCTGAAATCAACAGAATCGAAATGAAATAGTTTTACGTTTGTAGATCTATGGAGTGGAATTAGAATTTAAGCAGCTTTTATAAAGACATAAAAATTTTTAAAAGGAGCCATAATAAAAAGACATGAGCATCCACACTCATGTCCTTTTCTACATCTATAAATCTATCTATTTCTGTTTTTTCGATTACGTAAGAATGCCGGAATATATGAAGTTGAATCTTCCTTCTCATTGTATCGGCCATATTCTTGTTGTTCATTATAGCGTCCGTAATTTTGTTGTTCTTTGTAACCATTATCTTGTTGTTCTGTGTAACGATTTTGATCTTGTCGTTCTGTGTAACGGTTATAATCTTGCTGTTCATTAAATCGGCCATAATCATTTTGTTCATTATAACGCCCATAATCTTGTTGATCACTATAGCGATTATGATCTTTTTGTTCATTGTAACGGCCATAATTTTGCTGTTCCGTATATCGACCTGCGTCTTGTTGATCATTAAAGCGACCGTAATCTTGCTGTTGGTCTACACGATATCTCTGATCTTGTTGGAATCGTTGCTCTCTATTGTATAAGCTAGGTGCTTCTTCTATTGGTCTAGAAGGAGTTCTTACCATTTTCTCTTCTTTATCCGCAAATCCTGTAGCAATTACCGTTACAATAATTTCATCTTTTAAGTTTTCGTCGATTACCGAACCGAAAATCATATTTAATTCTTCGTGAGATGCAGAAGCAACGATATCTGCAGCTTCTTGTACTTCAAACAGACTTAAGTTACGTCCACCTGTAATATTCATAATTACACCATGAGCTCCATTAATAGAAGTTTCAAGTAATGGAGAATTTAATGCCTTCTGAGCAGCGATTGTAGCGCGATCTTTACCTTTTGCAATACCAATTCCCATAAGGGCTGTCCCTTTATGAGACATGACTGTTTTAACATCCGCAAAGTCAAGATTGATTAATCCTGGTACTGCGATTAAGTCGGAAATCCCTTGAACCCCTTGTCGAAGTACATTATCCGCTTCACGGAATGCTTCGAGCATCGGTGTTTTTTTGTCAACTAGCTCCAATAATCGATCGTTTGGAATGATAATTAAAGTATCAACTGCTTCTCTAAGTTCCTTAATTCCACCTTCAGCATTTGTTGCACGCTTTTTACCTTCAAATTTGAAAGGACGAGTTACTACTCCAATTGTTAAAGCACCAAGCTTTCGAGCTATTTTCGCAACTTCAGGTGCTGCACCCGTACCTGTTCCGCCGCCCATTCCAGCTGTAACGAAAACCATGTCTGCACCTTTTAGTACTTCCTCAATTTGAGACTTACTTTCTTCTACTGCTCTTTTTCCAATTTCAGGATTTGCACCTGCTCCTAAACCACGCGTCAACGTAGCACCGATTTGCATTGTAATTTCAGCTTTTGATTGTTTCAGTGCTTGCGCATCCGTATTAAAAGCAATGAATTCAACGCCTTCTACTCCGTCTTCAATCATTCGGTTAACGGCGTTATTACCGCCACCACCAACACCTATAACTTTTATTCTTGCAAACTGTTCTATATTTTCAAATTCAAACATGATCATTCCTCCTCGTCATACCGATTACATAATTTCACGTTTTTCAAAGAACCATTCATTATCATTCTAAGATTTATCTTTTTATGTACGTTTTAGTAGATTAGAATTATCCAATTCACTTTAAGACATAGAATTGTCCTAATTCCCCTAACACTACTATACAAGAAAACTACCTGTTATCTATTTGATAATTTTCCCTTAATATACCTTTAACTAAAACATGTATTTTAACATCTTAATGTAATATCTCTATTAACTTCGTAACAAACTTTCATTAAAAAGTTTGTACAATTAATATAATTCTTTCCTTATTGATTGAATCCTTTAAGAAACTATTGATTTATGAGAAAACACAACTACACTTTATACTTTGTTAAAATATTCACAAACAATACATTTATTCGCACTATGTTATAAGTATAATTTGGTAATATATACATGTATAAGAAATTATTTCCACAACTATTTTAAAAATAAATTTATAAAGGAGAGAGAGTATGAAAAAATTATTTACAAGTTTAATTATTTTAGTTTGTATATTAACAACTTTTTCTATCCCGCTCAAAACGTCCTATGCCTATAATACTTATGGCCACAAACTAGTTAATGGAGTAGGTCATTATGGACAAAACAGACAATATTATTTTCTAGATAGTTCATTAGGTAAAGAAAAGCAAAAATTTAAAGATGCTATGAATAAATGGATTTATGGAACAATTACTACACCTATTTCTTTTAGAGAAACAACTACTAAATCATCTTCTGTATTAGATGTATTTAAATTTACTACAAAGGATGATGGAACGGCTGGAATAACATATTTTATGTATGGAAAAAAACACGTTGACGCTTCTAAAACTGATTGGTACTGGGCATATATAGATTTACAAACCGGAACTTATAATAAATTAACGGATTGGCAAAAAAGACTTGTTCATGCCCATGAAATAGGACATGCGTTTGGCTTAAATCACACAAAGGTTTATGGAAATTTAATGCATCCAAATGGGAACCAGTCATCTACCAATATCCCATTAGATGATCAATTTAAAGGTATCAATTTCATTTATAAATAAGGAGGAATTGAATTGAAAAAAAATAGTATTATATTTAGTGTTTTAGTTACTATAGCCTTTAGTTCGTTAATTTACTATTATATTAATAATGAAAAACCAAATAAACAAAACAATACGGCAAATATAATGGAAGAAAATAAAGACTTAATAAAAAGTTCAGATGATAACAAGTCTAATCCTTCAAATTATCCATTAAATAACCAATCAAATAAAATAGAAACCGTAATTGCTAGTGCATCTCTTTTTGGTAACTTTGATCGAGTCGAGGACTTAATGAAAGATTCCGATTTAGTCGTAAAGGGTACTGTAAAATCAGTAGAACCGTATGTCGTAAAAAATAATGCTGGAATTGGTAGACCGTATACTAAATTAACTTTTAAAATCAAACATGTTCTATCAGGAGACAAAAATTTAAAAGGAAAAACAATTTCGATTTTAGAATATGGAGGAATAATTTCAAAAAAAGACTTTGGTCTAGATAAAAAGTTCAAAGATTTATCAAATTCAGAGCTACAGGAAAAACTTGAAGTATCGTTAGAAGGTATTCCCAATTCTAAAGCTGGTCAAAATATGGTCGCTTTTTTAGTGGATGATAAAGATGCCATAAATACAGAGCCTAAGTTATATGGGATCAGAGGAGCATACAAGGGCAGATTTACCCAAGACACTAAGACGAAGAAATATAAACGTGGTATACCTAAAAATGTAACTACAGAAGAAGAAGGTACGGAATTGAAAATTAATGATGCTGTTACGGAACTAAATAATCAACTAGAAAGCTAAATAATAATGTTTCATATTAGGAAAAAGGACTTGAAATATAACCAAGTCCTTCTCACTTAAAAGTTTATTTTTCAATTAATTCTGTTTTATTATCATCAGTCCAATTCTGAACACCGTCATCTTCGTCCAATTCGATAATTACGTCCGTTACACCTTTTTCTTTCATGATTTTTTCTTCTAAACGATCTTTTATGTCATCAGCTTGAGCTATAGTTAAATTAGGATCTAATTCAATTTCTATTTCAACATGTAAATCTTCACCCTCTTTGACAACCGTAAGAGCTTGAATATCTTTGACATCTGGATCTTCCATTACGATTTCACCAATCTTGTCTTCCATTTCTTCATCAGATTCACCAATTACACCTGCAGCATTATCAAGAAAAACTTTTCCAACAACAAGGAACATCAAAATACCGATGATGACAGAAGCAACACCTTCCGCTTGATGAAATGGTGTAAAGTAAGCAATGATTACAGCAATCATCGCTAATAATCCACCTAAAGTTGCTACTGTATCTTCTAAGAAAACTAATTTTGTAGCTGGTTTTGCTTTTCCTAAATTAGAAATTGCCTCTGTAACTACGCCAAAACCACTTGTTGTTATTCCTAATTCATGACTAATTTCTTTCATTGCTTTGTAAAGTACAAATGCTTCAAGCACAACCGAAGCACCTAAAATAGTAAGGGTAATAGCCAGTCCTGAAGAGTGGGTTGGATGTACAATATGATGAATTCCTTCGACAATCGTTTCAAACGCCATAATTCCTACAATTAATACTGCTCCAAGTAAAACTAAATTAACTAGTCGACCAAATCCGTTTGGGAACCGATCTGTTGGTGCTTTTTTACTTAAAGCTGAACCGCTAAAAACAAAAAGTTGGTTCGCAGTATCGGCAGCACTATGCATCATCTCAGCAAAAAGTGCAACACTTCCTGTCATGCTAAACCCTATTCCTTTTATTATCGCTATTACAGCGTTAACAATAGCTGCTAATAATGCAGATTTATTACCTTTTTTTAAAAGCTGTAAAAATTCTTTCATTCTATACTCCTCTTCACTAGTATTTTTATATTATGTATTTTTATATTTTTTATTAGCTAACTCAGGGAAAGTTCATTAAATTCGAACTAACAACAGTTTATTTTTTACTTATTTGGAAAGATATGTAATTTAATATTACCATAGGTTTTCGTTATTCTTTTGTATCTTCAACAAAAATATTTCTGTTCGGCTAAAATATTTGACGAGTTGAATAGAAACTCATTTTCTTTAACAAACGAAGGTTCCTCTATAGACGAAAAAACAAATAGAAATCCAATAGATAAATCACGATAATTGCCAATGTTATTCCTATTAAGAAAAAAAATATCTTTTTTAAAAGCTTTTTTTTAGTAAAAATTGAAACCCATAAACAAAATAATGCTAATAATAAAATTGGTACCGTTAGTAGCATAATCAACAACTATCTTCACATCCTTTAACTGAAATTCCTATGTCATACTTAAATTTTTTTGAGGTTCAAAAAAAGCTATCTAAAAAGACAGCTTTTAATAATTTATATGCAGTTAATGAAATGTATTAGTTCCATTTCAATTTTTAAAACCATTTTTACTTTTTACTTTCCTTAAAAGATACATGTTCTAATCTCTTTTCCATTAGTTCAGCCATTTGTTTTGACTGTGGATCTTTTTCTTTTTGTAAATTATCAATGATATGATTATAATCCTTTTCGCTTCGGTTCTGGCTCAATTTATATGAAGCCTGAATTTCATTCACCTTAATCTTAAATCCAACAATACCTTTAAGTTCACTTTCTAAAAGGTCTGGAGAAAGTTTATCCAAGAGTACTGGGTTTTCACGATTTTTCTCATATTCTTCTAGCATGATTGTTAGTTCATCTACTAATTCATCTCTTTCTAAAATGCTTGCTTTTCCGTAAACATGCACGGCTTGATAATTCCAAGTTGGAACTTCCTCAACTTCATACCAAGAAGATGAAATATAAGCGTGAGGTCCTTGAAACATAACAAGCACTTCTTCACTATTCTCAAATGTTCTCCATTGTGGATTTCCATATGCAATATGTCCAGTAATATAATAATCTTCACCTTTTTTAGTTATACCTAAAGGTAAATGAGTAGCAATTGGTCTACTCTGTTTTGTTGTGATAATCGTACCAAATGAGTTTTTTTGAACGAAATCCCAAATTTCTTTAGGATTTGTGACTTTATAATATTTTGGAATATACATAATCCAGAATCTCCCCTTGTTTTTTGTTGCAAATGCAATAAAAATATCACTCATTAAATCTAACTCAATTTCGTTGCATTTGCAACAAAATTCCCAAAAGTTCTAATACTTAATTTCTTAAAATTGAAGCTCAGTTAAATAAATGTTTATTTTTAAACTAAAAAAAGTTGTCTAATTAGGCAACTTTTAGAACCCTTATCAAGAATTAATTACAACCACTACCCACTTAACAGAATGAACTTTATCAGCCTTTTCATTTACACTTATTCGTCAACTCGGTTATATGTTTGTTCTAATAATGTTATGGTTTTATCTGTCACCTTTACCGTTAAAATGTTTGATGTCCCTTTTATTTTCAGCTTCACTTGTTTGTCGGTCGACGAGACGATTTTGTAATGTCGTTCCAACGTTTGGTTAAAAGAAGCCATTTTCGTAGTGTACCTCATAAGAACCCCATGCTTTGTTTTTTTGTCTTCTTTAAATTCAATCTGATAATCAACATCTTCATTCGATTTCGTTGTTTTTGTGTGGTAAGACCATTTTCCGAACAGTTTGTCTTCTGCAGCATGATGATTACATGCACTAAGAAAGATAACGAACAAAAAAGGTAGAACGATTTTTTTCACGATAGACCTCCAATAAATAGATTTATGATTTTCTGACGAAGCCTGTTTCCGATTTATACTATAGCCCCGACTACTCTTTTCTACTTAGTGTATATTGATCCATTGCACACTCACCCAATGTTCAACTTTTTATAACACTATGATTTATCTTTTTCGTAACTCTTTTACAATTTGACTTAAATAATAAACTATCATAATCATGCAAATTGATACTACTAAATCCATACCTCTATATCCATCAAATCAGTCTATACCATATTTATTTGTAAATTCATTTTTATTTTATCATTTAACCAAAAAGTATTAATCAATCAAAAGACTCATGGAAATTTAACTAAACTGACATTTGGTTCAATAAAAAACGGGCCACTTTTGTGACCCGTTATCTTCAAGTATCTCACTGCCTTATTCGCATGACATTATTTTATAATAAGTAAAATAATAGCTCTTCAAATGATATTCTACTTTCACTTAGACCTTCTTCATCTTCCGACCCAATCATTTTTATTTCTTTTTCATTTAATACGATGTCTTTAGTCGGATTTTCAATTTTACGTTTGAAAATGGATTTTAATAGGACTATTTGAATCTCAGACATTTCATATTCTTCTTCCCACTCATTTATAGCATTTTCCACATTATCTATTTTTCTTTCTATAAGAAAACCACCATTTTCAATAAAATCCTCATAAGTATCATGCGAGTATACTCCATCAAGATTTCCCCTAAATGCAGTTGTTATAACTGGAACTGTCTTTTCTTCAATCTCATCTAATAAATATAGCGGGGAATTCCGCCTATTTATCTACAAAAGTTAAATTTTTCTTATGTATCTAACCCACCATTCACTATGCTTTTTAGTTAGCTCTTTTTTTTAACGATTGAGCTTAGCTTTCTTTAGATATGTGTCATTTATCTATATATGAAGAAACTGATTTTCATAGAAGTTGAATAAGAAAATCAACAATCTACTTTAGCAGAGCATAAATTGAAATAATTTTTGACAAAAAAAAGAGAAAATCAATCAAGATAGACGATTTTTCTCTTTTCTAGGTAAGTATAAAAATTAATAATTGTAATGCATTCTATTCGATACTAAACCTTATTTTATCAATGATTCATACACAGCAGTCGCCACGGCTTTATATTGTCCTGTAGCAAAGTCATCCCCTACAAATTTGTTCGGATTTATTAGTGGATCAATTACAGGTGAATGTTTTTTATTTGTCAATAAGACAATCCCTAAATTATTATCCGGATCTATAATCGTCAGAGTGCCTACCCAGCCGGTATGTCCAATCGCATTTGGACTTGCATACAATCCAAACGTAGACGACATACTTGGAGAGCCATTTCTTCTCCACCCTAAGCCATAGGTTGGATTTAAATCGGAAGGTGCTGAAAATTGATCAATCGTCTTTTGATCAAATAATTTTACTTTGCCATATCCACCTCCATTTAACATTACTTGCAATAGAACCGCTAAATCGCTTGTCGTAGAGAACAGCCCCGCATGACCAGAAACGCCACCCATAGAGTAGTTGGCCTTCTCATCATGCACTTCTCCCTGTATTGTGTATGTACGAATGTTTGGAAAAGAAATGATACCGTCACGTGAATTCCCCATTAACTCGGTTGCCGCGAAATCTTTCGGTTTGAATCCTTTTTGCAAAGGGTTAAACATAGTGTGTTTTAGACCTAATGGCTTATAAATCGTATTTTCTACATAGTCGTCTAGTCTTTGGCCAGTTATTTTCTCAATGATAAATCCGAGGATCATATAATCGACGTCACTATAAATGTTTTTCGTACCAGGTACGTATTCTAACGGTGTTTCAGCGATTTTTTCAAATGTTTCATTACGGTCTTGTGTATACAAGGAACCTGCTACAGTAGGATTGTGGTATTGCGGATCAGCCGGAAAACCAGCAGTGTGGTGTAAAATATCGATTAAGCGTAGGGTATCCTTCCCTTTAATTATATCAGTTGATTTGTCTTTAAAATTTGGAAAGTATGATTGTATAGTTGAATTCAAGTCTATTTTTCCGGTACTAACAAGATGTTGCAAAGCGAAGTTAACTGCATACATTTTAGTGTTTGATGCCAAATCAAACATTGTATTCGTCTTCATTTTCTGAGGATGTTTCAGTGGTGATAGCCCATCGTATTTTTTCGAGTACCCATAAGCAGTGTTTTTTACAATTTTTCCATCTTTAATAATCATTAGAACTGCACCTGGAAAACCATTGTTTACATCCTGCTGGATCAATTCATCTACTTGTTTTAATTTCTCTGATGAAAATCCAACCTCCTCAGGACGTTTTACTTTGCTCAACACGGGAAAGTTATCACTATGTTTGATTTGTTTCATTCCATTCACCTCTGCCTGGATTGAGGTTTTCTCTACATTTGTTTGAGCATAGCTGACAGAACCTGTTGTAGTAACCAAAGCAAGCGATAGTGTTGACGTTACAATACTACGAGTCAATCGAGCCAATTTAAATCTCCTCCCTTTAAAATAAAATAGCCAAACGATCATAGGCCAAATCGTTGAAATATTCGTTTCATTTTTGAAAATAAAATTCAAAATTACATTTCATATAATTGAAAGAAAATTCCAACTATTTTTAGTATAAAGGCGAGATTCGTAGTTTGTAAAGTTTGATTATTCTTCTACCAAGGGAAAGGATTGTAAATTTCTATCTTTATAATATAAAAAACGGATAGCCAATATAGGCTATCCATTTAAACTAAATTTATGCTTCAACAACATCTACAACATTTGCTTGCTGATAAACTTCTTTTTCGAATTCTCCTGTAGCTTTACTTGTTAGAATACCTGATGTCATTGCGCCACTAACGTTTAGAGCTGTACGGCCCATGTCAATTAGAGGTTCAACTGAGATTAGTAACCCAACAATTGCGATTGGAAGATTCATAACTGATAGTACGATAAGAGCTGCAAAAGTTGCTCCTCCACCGACACCGGCTACACCGAATGAACTGATTGCTACGATTAAAATTAGAGAGATAATAAATGATGCACTTGTTGGATCAACACCAGCTGATGGAGCTACCATTACAGCTAACATTGCAGGGTAGATACCAGCACATCCATTTTGGCCGATTGAAAGTCCAAACGAACCAGCGAAGTTTGCAATTCCTTCTGAAACACCAAAATCTTTTGTTTGTGTTTTGATTGTCATTGGTAATGTTCCAGCACTTGTACGTGATGTAAATGCAAACGATAAAGTTGGTAAGGCTTTTTTCACATATCTTACTGGACTTAGTTTTGCAAATGATAATAATAATAAATGCACAATAAACATTAAGATTAAAGCCACATAAGACGCTATTACAAACTTACCTAATTTTACGATTGCATCATAATCACTTGTTGCTGCTACTTTTGTAATGATTGCTAAGATTCCATAAGGTGTTAAACGAAGAATTAACGATACGACTCTCATCGTTATTGTATAAAGTGTATCAATTATTTTACCAAAAAACTCTGCAGTTTCAGGCTCTTTACGTTTTACCCCTAGGTATGCAATTCCCACAATCGCTGCAAAAATGACAACTGCAATTGTAGATGTTGCACGTGCACCAGTTAAATCTAAAAATGGATTACTTGGAATTAATTCAAGGATTTGTTTTGGAATTGTCATCGCTTCTACAGTTGGCACACGGCCTTGTAATTCTGTAATTCTAGCAGTCTCTGCAGCTCCTGCTGATATTTTAAATCCATCAAGGCCAAAACCTAAAGCGGATCCAATTCCGATAGCTGCTGAAATAGCTGTTGTACCAAGTAGAATCCCAATAACAAGGACACTAATTTTACCGATATTTTTAGTTAACTTTAATTTTGTAAACGCTCCGACAATCGAAACGAATACTAGCGGCATAACAATCATTTGTAATAGTTTTACATAACCGCTACCAACAATGCTAAACCAGTCGATTGTTCCGACTGTAACGTCATTTTCAGTTCCATAGATTAGATGAATAATATAACCAAAAATAAGACCTAAACCTAAACCCGCGAATACACGCTTTGAAAAAGATACATGCTTCTTTTGCATAAAATACAAGCCATACATAAGTACTAATAAGATTACAACATTTACACAGATAAGAAATGTATTCATTTTTCTCCCCCTTTTCTTTTAATAATCTAATTTACGAAAATATTAATACAAGTATTCCTATAAATCAAGTAGGAATTATTAATTATTTGTAAAATTCCTACTTTTTTATCATTTAGGCACAATTTATCTAGAAATCTATTACTACTTAATTAATAACGCTTCACCATATTGATCAAATGCATGTTTAAAATCAAAAGCAGTAGGAGTTGGTCCATTTTGAATGTAATAGTCATATCTTTTAAAGGCCTCTTCCCATGAAACATCGCTTTGCTTCTCTGTCCACCATATAACATATGAAAGGTGCTGTTCTTTATAAGATTCCATCCATTTGCTTCGATCTTTTAATGCTTGCTTATGGTGCCCTGAGTACGTAAAACGATATAAGGATTCTAGATTCTTCCATACTGTTAGTGTAAGTATAGGATAACCATCCCCCTTACTAGCTTCTTCAGGCAGAGAGATTCCATCAGATGAAAACGCGTCAATCATGTGTCCAGATTTTGTAGCCTGACGAAAGACATCATTTCCTACAGAAAAAAATTGTCGAGATGCAGTGTGGTCATATGGGTGTTTTAGCCTACCAACTGTATAGATTGCAACAAAAGCCATAAATAGTCCTCCATAGACAGGTTTTATTAAATTTATATTCCAGTAAGCTTTTATTTCATAACTAATTCTTTTTTTCAATATTTTTATATTTTGTAGAGAATTGGATAAAGTCGGACACTTTGTGGACTTTATTGAATATCGAATTCAGTATTCTGTACACAAAAAAAGACAATCAACTAGGATTTCTCCCATTTGATTGTCTCTAAAAATAAGATTCTAGTTAATTCCTAATTGCGTTTTAACAAGGTCGATTGTTGTACCTTGATATTTCTTAACTGGTTTTGGAGCATCTGTTACGGTTGGGTTTTTCATCATATAGTTTTGCTCAATGAAGGCAAAATCTTTTTCATCCGTAGTACCGTCGAAATTAATATCTGTTGCTCGATTAGCTGTACCCCAGTTTGATTTCATCGCGATTGCATCCTTAACATCAATGACATCATCATTATTGACATCTCCAGCAATTAGACTAATGCCACCAATTAATTTTGCTTCTCCAAGAACACCATTTTCAGTAGTTTTTCCAATCGTAAAGATCGCTTTCGTTGTGAAGTGACCTGGTACAGCCATTTCAACTGTAAATGGTTTATCCGACAATGGAAGATTGAATACTTCAAAAAACGCCTCAGGATGAACAGTTACATTGGTATAAACATTATTTTGATCATCCATTACTTTGATTTTAGCCCCAATTTTTGAGTAATCGTAAGGAGCAATCTGCATTCCTTGTGGTGTAAAGTAACCTTCTGGAATTAATTTTGCAGCCATTTGTGAAAACGTAGGTAATACTCTGAACGACTTCATAAATCCAGGTGCACTTTCTTGTGAACCAGATTTATTTGTAACACTTGCTTTTAGGTCTTGAAGTTCATACCAGCCCTTGTTAAAGTTATCACTCTTAGCTTTTACCTGAATATCAAGAAGTGGTACTTCACCAGAAACTGGCTTTGTTAACTCTACTGTTACTTTCATATGTTTTCCACTTGTTGAATTTGATTCTTCAGTTGTTACTGAGCTAATTTGACTTTTCGTTTGGGAATTTTTCAATACATCCACAATTTCAAAGTTGTACGGAGCATAATCAAATTCAAATGATACTTTATTTGTTTTATTTAAGTTATGTGCAGATAGAGTGGTTGAAACTGTTTCGCCCATTTTAATCGTTTCTTTATTCAAGCTACCTGTTACATATGGACTACCTTTTTTAACAAAAAGCGTTTCATTCATTCTACCAAAATCACCATTTGACGCGGAGTCCATTGCAAATGAGTAATATCTTGTAAAATTAGCGTTTGGATTTAATTTAACTTCACCTTTGTAATTACCATTTTCGTCAACAGTTAACTCTTCTGAAGGTGATGCAACCCAACCATAAGGACCCATGAATGTACCATAATACCCAACAACTGAGTTATATGACTGGTCGATATCAAATCCCATCGTTTTCATATCCTCAATATCTTTATCAAACACTTTTCCTGAAAAAGGAATAGATTGTTGACCATCTTCGTATTCGTAAACTCCGAATGGTAGACTATGTTGAACAGTTGGATTATTTTCTTCGACATAGACTTTCGTTTCGGAAGTAAAGGTCTTTCCTTGGTCATTACGTCCAATAAATTTAATTTTATATAAACCAGGTTTTGCTTGCACATACTTGTAAACTAGCGGACTATTCGGATCGGCAGAGAATGGAATATAGATTCCACCAAAACCGTTCGCTACTCGATACAGAACGTTTTCATCTGCAGCAATTCCATCTAATGTTCCAATAATACCGAGGTCTTCATTCGTTTTAGCATCTGTCAGTACTACGTCAATATAACGCATATGAGACTTCAATTGAAAGAATAGATCTGTGCGTGGTCTCGTAAACGGATGATTGTCATACGTATTACTTGTTAATGCATATGGAAACGCACCTACTTCTTCAATACCCTCTTCTACGAAACGCGCTGCAAACGGAATTTGATATGTTTCATCTGGATTTTGTTTGTTCGTGTATACAATATATCCCTCATAGGTCCCTTTTTCAGCATTTGCCCGAATATCTATAAATACTGCATGTTTCTTTTGTTGACCTGGCTTAACCTTTAACTCTGAATCTACTGTTATTTTTACATTATTAGCCACAGCATCTTTTGATATTCTTGAAGACTGATAAACTACTTTTACATCAAACGTTTTCGTTTCCTTGCTATCATTTCTTAATACTACATTACGATGATCTTCTCTATTTACTCCAGTTGATGTAAATGTGCCGAAGCTAATAGCTCCTGTCGTTTCCTTAATCGTTTTCATTTTATTGCCAATCATTGTATCAGTAGTGTCCAGTACCTCTAAATTGACTCCAGCATGTACTGCTTCATATGCATCTACGCGCCCTGCCCCAACTTCATAAACACTATACTTATCATTTAATGGATCGGCAGTATTCATTAAGTTAGCTTTTACATCTAAAGGTGTATAATCCGGATGTGCCTGTAATATTAATGCAGCAATACCTGCTACATGTGGACTTGCCATTGATGTTCCTGATAAACGAGCATATGCATGTTTATAGTCACCAAGCGATGCACTACCAGCAAAATGTGTTGGCACTGTAGAAAGAATATCTACTCCTGGTGCAGTCACTTCAGGTTTAATATCATACGTTACACGCGCCGGACCACGTGAACTAAACGGAGCAAGTTTGTCACCTTCTGTCTTCACTTGACCCAATTTTTCAAATGAATAGGTAGTATCTCCTGCTTTTACTTTTTGTAATAAATCTAGTCCTTGGGCATTTGTTAATGAGAATGTAGGTATATTCGCAACACCTTCACCTAAATAGTTCGGAACATATCCTTCTTTCGGATCATTATTATAGATAAATAGTGCCGCTGCTCCTTTTAGCTTTGAAAATTTGATTTTATCGTTTAATGTAATGCTACCACGCTGAACCAAAGCAATTTTCCCTTTAACGTCCTTACCATTATAATCTGCCAATGTTCCAAAACCTGTATCTACTACTTGTAAGTTTTGACCAATAAAGTTTTGAATTTGGTCTGTAAAACTCTTAGCGATTAAGCGAATGTCTGCAGCCGTTTTTCCAGTGCTTGTTTGAACTGAACCCTTAAGTTCTTCTATCGTAGTCGGTACACTGCTTGCCCCAACAGCTAATCCTAATGGTGCATTTCCTGGCGTTCCAACCGTATACATACCGTTACCAGCATTTCCGGCTGCTAACACAGCTGTAACACCTGACAATACTGCGTTATTAATTGCAAAGGCAATTGGATTCATTGGATCATTGTAATCAGATCCGAGTGATAGATTGATTACATCCATCCCGTCACTCACAGCTCGATCAATCCCTGCGATGATTGCTTCAGATGAACCTCTTCCGTACGGACCAAGTACACGATACACGTATAAATCGGCACCAGGAGCAATACCTGTAACTGAATATTCAGAGTCAGCTGTACCTTGACCAACAATTGTTCCAGAAACGTGAGTTCCGTGAACGGTGTAATATGTTGCCCCTGCATTAACTTCTAGCTGTTTTGATTTTTTCCAATCGTCATAGGTTGCTTCCATAGGGTCAATATCATTATCGACGAAATCATAGCCACCTTTATAAGCAGCTTTAATATCTGGGTGATTGTAGTCAACTCCTGTATCGATGACCCCTACTTTTACTCCTTTACCTGTATATCCTTCTTCATGAAGCTTGTCCACTCCTAAAAATGGATTCACATCTCCTTCAGGAAAATCACTAGTTTCAGTACTTTCTTGTTCAACAGGAGGATCCACTGTTATTTCTTTACTTTCCCATACAGCTTTAACAACTTTGGATTGCATCAAAGCTTCCACCTTATTAGCGGGAATTTGCATAGATACACCATTAAATGCATGTTTGTATTTTCGCTTAATTGTGTATGGCGTTTTAATTTTATCCTTTTTAAAAATGGATATTATATCCTTTTGGAAGTTCGAATGAGAATCTTCAACTTGTTGATCAGCCTGTGATATGCTTAATGATTTACCTTCAGCTTTCGCAGACATGACCGCAGTTTTAGATGGTAATGTTTTAAACTGAACGATTACCGTAATTTTTTCATCACTGTTCAAATTAACATCCGGGCTGATTTGAAGCCCTGATTGATCGCTCATTTTTAATTGAGTCAAAGCTTTTCTTTGCTCTGGTGTTAGCTTAGATAAAATTGAATCTGTATTCATTGCAGCTTGTACTTTCACTGGTTTAATCCCAGATGACGATACAAAACCTCCAGCTATTAAACTAGTTCCTATAGCAAGTGCAGTAACTGATTTTGTAATGTTTTTTCTCATCTTTTTCTCCCTTTTCCCTTTAAGTAAGTGATCATTAAACGATTAATTTCAGTACAACTTCCTCATCCTTCTCTTCCCTTCAATTAGATAGTCTTACGCGTTTTATTATAAAAAGACTTTACGTAATTTTACTATTTTGAAAATTCCGTCAAATTTATAAAAAAAGTCTAATAATGGAGTTTAATGGTGAGTTAATTTCTAAAAATAGCGGGATAAAAGTGCAATTCACAAAAAAAGCCACAAGGAATAATTACCTTGTGGAGATGCTTCATTTATAAAGTTCTATTAGTTTCCCTAGTTATTTACTTAGTATTTGCAAATATTTTAGCTCATGCTCAGAATTAATTTTATGTCTATAATACCAGTACATCAAAAGACACTTTCCATAACCTTTTGCTATACCTAGTTCTATTGCGGTTTTGATAACATCTAAGATTTCATGTATTCCTTCAGTAACTTTATTTCTTGCACACTGATATAAAGCGTGTGCATAACGGAATTTCAAATACATTTGCTGCTTAAATGGCTCTTTACTTTTTGCCATTTCTTCAAAAATATGAAAATATCGATTTAACAAAAGTTCAACGTCTTCAAACCGCCCTAGCTTTACATATACTTCTAAAATTCTAGGTAAACCAACAAACATGTCTTCCCTACCTTCCAACCAGTCAAGATACTCATCAACATATTCATATTGTTCAAATTCCAAGTATGCTATAAATCTGTTTCCTTCAGCTAATTCTCCATAATATTCATTAACCTTTGAATAACGATCTATTATGCACAAAACCTCGTCCAAAGAACCACCTAAACGAAGTAATGCAAAACCTTGATAAAGAAGTGCTCTACCATAATAATCTTCTTCATTGGAAAGTTTCTCCAATGTTTTTGCATAATACATTACCATTTTCCAATTCTGGCGAAGATAACAAGTAGCCATTATCCATAAATAAGTTGATAATTGAAACTCCTTAGTCAATTTCGTTAAATACCTCAAAACAAGTACTTCTGCCTCCCGTCCTTGTTTCGTCGTCCTTACTATGCGATATTTTCTATAATAACTTTTCGCCAATTGAATTGAATTATGATCGGACATACTTTCAATTATGCACTCATAAAGTGGTAATGCCTCCCACTCTTTATTCTCTTCAAACAGCTTTTCGGCAACTAAAAAAATTGTATTTAAATTCTTCTTAAGAATCGCTTTCTGGCTTTCATCTAAAACTTTATTAAAAATAATAGTAAGCTGATCTAAATAACCAAATGAAGCACATTTATATAAAAATTCCATACTTCTTCGTTTATCTAAAATTCTATTTTCATTAAAACATTCTTCAATATAATCTGAATATAAGGTGCCTTCAATCAGATTTAAACCTGAAGTAATAGCATCTAAATTACGTAAAGAAAGAGTTTGTTTATGATTTAAAATTCGGCTAATTTCAGTCAAATGAATACTAGAATTTCTTGCAAGTTGAGTTATATTCCAGTTTCTTTCCTTCATATGATCCATTATTTTATGAAACAATTTTAAATTCACTTTTCTTACCACCTTTCTTTAGTGATTTTGAATTATTTAGTACTTCCATAACTTTAAAATTCTTAAAATTCTAATATATCTATTAGAAATCTCTAATGAAAAACTGTCAAGGTGGCATATGGACTAATCTAGTCCATACACATGACATTAATCACAGATATTTATAGCCAATTTTTGTTTTAAAAACATATAATAATAAAATTAAAACGACTGCCCTTTCAACCGGACAGCCGTTTTTCATTCATATTAAACTTTACTAATTAATTGATAAACCTTGTAAATTACCCAAATAAAAATCACTAACCAAATCATTAAAATGAATGATCCGACTATCCAATTTTTAGGTTTACCATTTTTCATCATTTCTTCTGCTTTCATTTCACAGTCGACTATTACATTATCTGGTATCAGCTTTAAAGAGATATAAATACCTATAGGAATGAGAATTACATCGTCTAAATAGCCTAAAACTGGAATAAAATCAGGGATTAAATCAATCGGACTAAAAGAATATGCTACTACACAAACGATGAATAATTTTGCATACCAAGGAACCCGTTCATCCTTGCAAGCAAAATAAAGTGTAAAGATTTGTCGTTTTAAATTCTTCGCCCAAATTTTTAGTTTTTTAAACATTTTATCTCCTAATTAGCGTTTATTTAACTCATTATATCAAAACTTATTTTCCAAAATTGTAAAAAAGTCGCAAAAAACTTTTTAATTTAAAACAAATGTTTTACTACTAAATCTTGGGCAAAAATATAAACAAGCCACCCTATAATGCCAAGTCCGATTGAAGTAACTAAGTGTATTGAATGCTGAAGCGCTACTCCTATAATCAACAACATAATCACCGTACCCGGAATACCAAGTACAACTCCATATGCAAATTTACTTAATGTTTGTACTTGTTCGCCCTGAACATTTAGCCAAATTAGACTTAAAAGACTAACGATAGGTAATGCCGCAATCAAACCACCTTGTGTGGGAAATCGGCGTGCTACTTCAGTAATCACTCCGATAATAATTGCTGAAGTAAATATTTTAATAATCGCGTACATTTTGAGCCCTCTCTTTCATTAAATTAAAGGCTTTCATAATCGTTTCTCTTTCTTCTTCTGTCATCTGTTTAAAGAGAAGCTGTTGAAGCTTTTCCTCATTTAAACTGGAGTTTTGTAACAATACTTCTTTCCCTAAATCAGTAAGCATTAGGATTACTTTTCGTTGATCAATCTTACCACGAGTTTTATAAACATATTGTTTTTCTAGTAATCGCTTAACATGTTCTGAGGCTGTATTGTGAGAGACTTTAATTCCTTCAGAAATATCCTTTATCCCTACTTCAGCTTCTTTATCGATAATTTGTAAAATCCGAACACTTTGGTGCGTAATATTTTCTTTATGCTTATAACGTAAAAGATAGTAAATATCAGTCCATAATTGGTTCAGTTGTTTTATTTCTTTATCCATTTCGAATCTCCTTATATCGTATAATACGATTAGTTCTTATAGACAGATTATATCTTATAATACGATATATGTGAAATAGAAAGTTAGGAGATTTATTACAATAAAAAAAGGGACGTCCCTCTGCCAGTTAACATGACATATGGGGAGTCCCTTTCAAAAACCATTTAAACTACCTTTCTTAAATCGAAATTGGTGGCAATGTAGTTCCTGTTTCAAGCAAGCTTTTTAAGTTACTCAAAATTGCTGGCCAGCCGTTATTTAATCCTTCAAACGTGTCATCACGATCTATTAAATCAGTAGGCTCTAGATTTTCATGTTTCAGCGTTAATCTAACTGTCGACTCTAATTCTTTCAACACAAATGTAACGATAGATGGTTCTTTACGATTCGTGGGATCGTTTGTGTGATTCCAAGTATAAGAGAGTAAGCGATTTGGTTCACATTTTAAAATTGTTCCGTAGTCTGTAACCTCGCCATTTCGTAAATAAGAAACAGTTGATCCTACTTGCCAATCAGATTCAATCGCAGTTCCAAAAAAGTATTTTTCAGTAAATTGAGTGCTTGTTAAAGCTTCCCATAGCTTTTCGGGTGTAGTAGCGATGTATGTAACATAAACAAATTGTGGTTTATTCATTGTTAGAATCCTCCTCAAGTTTTTTTAATTCACTTAATGCATCTAAGCGATTATGTTCGTACTTATTCATCCATCGCTTTGATATTTCGTTAATCGGTACTGGATTAAGATAGTGAAGCTTATTTCGACCATGCCATTCTATTACAACAAGATTTGCTTCTTCTAATATTACCAGGTGTTTAGTTACTGCTTGTCTACTCATTTCAAGAATTTGACACATTTCACTTAATGTTTGTCCGTTATTTATAAATAATTCATCAAGCAATTTTCTACGACTTGAATCGGCAAGTGCTTTAAAAACCTTATCTATTTCATTCGACCTCCCTAATATTTATATATTAAGCAACTAATAAGTTGCATGTCAAGTTCATTAGTTCATTTTTCGTATAATCAGAAATGAAGCAATCCTTGTTATTGCTCTTTTAATTTTTATACCATAAGCTAACCTATTAAATAGCTAATTAACGTAATCAATGTTTCCTATCTTCCAAAAGTTAAATGAAGATGTAATTAGCAGGATTTTCATATATTCGACAAGAATAGTTATTTGAGAATGAATAGGAATAAATAATTACTAATGAGTAGACGATCACTGAAAATAATAAATATAAATATAAATGGACAGCGAGGTAGCAGATGAGTAACACAGTAGGAAACGCTAATGAGATTTTAGAGAGAATTACCGATGGATTCTTTGCGTTAGATGTAAATTGGAATTTTACTTATGTAAACTCAGCAGCTGCCCGTCTACTTTTTCGTAAACGGGATAACTTAGTTGGTAAAAATATATGGAGTGAATTTCCTGAAGCAATAGAGTTAGCGTTTTATAGGCATTATCATAAGGCGATACTTGAACAAAAACCAGATAATTTTGAAGCATATTTTCCCCCACTCAATATGTGGTTTGAAGTGAGAGCGTATCCTTCATTAAGCGGATTAAGTGTATATTTCCAAGATATCTCAGATAGGAAGCAATCACAAACACAAAAAGATGAACATTACAAATCCCTTTTTGAACAAAATCCAGATGCAGTCTATTCTTTTGATTTAAATGGAAATTATCTTAGTGTAAATCCAGTTATGGAAAGAATGTTAGGATATAGTGAATCGGAGTTATTGCAGATGTCATTTGTACCTCTGGTAAGTAAAATAGACTTGGATAGGGCAATGGAACATTATAAAAGAGCTACGGAAGGCATTACCCAAAGATACGAAGTAAAAGCATTGCATAAAAATGGCACTGTTGTCTATTTAAACGTTACAAATATGCCGATTATAGAAAACGGTAAGATAGTTGGAGTTTATGGAATTGCAAAAGATATCACGGATCGTCAATCGGAGCAGGATGAACTACGCAAAACGAAAGAAAGACTAGAATCTTTTGTTCACAACAATGCAGATGCAATATGGGTTATTGATTTAGAAAATCGAGTGCTAGAGATTAATTGTTCATTTGAAACAATGTTTGGTTATTCAGCAAAAAGCATTATAGGGAAGAATTTACCGATTGTTCCCGATTTTCTAAATAACTTTATTCAAGAAGTACATAGTAAAGTAAGGACTGGTGTATCTGTTGTTGGACTAGAAACTATTAGAAAATGTAAGGATGGTAGTCTGATTCATGTTAGTGCAACTCTCTCTCCTATTGTTGATTTGAAAGGAAATGTGATAGGAATCACAGGAATTTGCCGTGATATCACTTCAAGAAAAAAAGCAGAGGAAACCCTCAAAATTAAATCGAAACAACTTGAATCATTTATTGAAAACAATGTAGATGGCATATTAATTTTTAATCAGAATGGTAAAGTAGTCCATTCTAATAAAGCATTTGACAAAATGTTTGGTTGGACAAGAGAAGAGATCCAGGGTGCCCATTTGTATGATTTAGGGTTTATTCCCGACGAAATTATGGCAGAAGTCAAACGATTTGAAGGTAAAGTTAAGCAAGGAATGTTTATTTTCGGAGAAGAAACAATCCGTGTTCGAAAGGATGGGGTAAAGGTAGATGTTATATTATCTGCAGCGCCCATTCACGATGCACAAGGGAATTTGGATGGTTGGTCAGTAACTTTAAGGGATATTACAGAGTGGAAGATGTCTCAAATATTGTTACAAAACACCGAAAAACTTTCTGTTGCTGGTCAATTAGCTGCAGGAATTGCCCATGAAATCCGAAACCCTATCACGGCTATAAAAGGATTCATTTATTTGATGAAGAATGGATTTGGAGATAAAGAAGAATATTTTAAAATTATGTCGTCAGAATGTGAACGAATCGAAGGAATTCTTAGCGAACTACTTATTCTAGCAAAGCCACAAATTAATAAATTGGAACATTCGGATATTCAATTGTTATTAACCCAAATTGTCGATTTATTAAAAACGGAAGCAATTATGAATAATGTTGAAATTATCACTGGGTTTCTAACTGAAGATATTCATATTAATTGTGATGAAAATCAAATGAAACAGGTGTTTATCAACTTTATTAAAAATGCAATTGAAGCTATGAACAAAGGTGGAAAATTAACTATTCAAACCCAAAAAAGGGATGAAGAAAAATTGATGATCCAATTTATTGATGAAGGAGGCGGGATGTCCGAAGAAACGATTAATAAGTTGGGACAACCATTCTATACTACGAAAGAAACAGGTACGGGCTTAGGTTTTATGATTAGTAAAAAAATCATTGATAATCATTTTGGCGAAATCCATATTAAGAGTGAGGTAAACAAAGGTACAACTATAGAAGTTATTCTACCGTTGATTAATGAAACGGCTAATTATTTAACGGAGGATTCTATCAATTGATAGAAATTAACTAATGATAAGCATTAAAAAAGAGAAATTGCCGAAACAATTTCTCTTTTTCCCTTTTATTAACCTGCAAGATCATTCGAAGGTCTAGCAGTTTGTTCTCTTTTCCCTGGTTTAACAAAGATCATGGCTACCATTCCTAATGTTACTGCGATTGATGCTGCGATAAACATTGCACTATATCCGTGTTTTGCTACTAGACTACCTGTTAAAGTAGGTGCAATAATTGTAGCTAGGTTTGCGATGAAATGTGTTACACCACCAAATGTTCCAGCTTTTTTTGGTTCCGTATCTAATACTACTGTCCAATAAATTGAGTTTGGTAAATAGTTAAATGCATTACCAATACACATTAAGATTAGGACTGCTGTAGCACTGTGAACTGTTGGAATCAGCATGAAACAAATTGCTGTAAAGAATAATGAAATAACTGTGAACCAAGATCTAGCAATACGTAAATTTCCTGTTTTTCTAAGAAGTGAATCTGATATTTTCCCGCCAAGTAATCCTGTAAAAATAGCTCCAATCCATGGAATCATCCCAACGATTCCTAGTGATGCTAATGAAAATCCGAATTCATCTTGTAAATATTTTGGCGTCCAAGTAAGTAATAATATATTTACATATAAAAAGGCAAAATAACCAATTGCATTCATTACTAAAGTAGGATTCTTGAAAAAATAATACCACGGTGTAGATTCTTGTTCACTTTTTCCACTAACAGGATTATTCAAACGGATTAACTCAAGTTCTTGTTTTGTGACGTTTGGATTTTCTTCTGGCAGGTTTGTAAATACTTTAGACCAGATAAATGCCCAAATTAAACCAACTACCCCAAGAATAATAAATGTCACTTTCCAACTTGCAACTGATAATAGAGCAACTACGATTGGTGCAGTAATCAGTGCTCCTACTGGTGTACCTACTAAACCAAGGGCAACTGCAAACCCTCTTTCTTTCGGTGAAACCCAGTTAGCCATTGTTTTATTCATTGTTGAGAGCGTAGGTCCTTCTGCAAGTCCAAATAATACTCGGAAAACTGCAAATCCAGCTAAAGCTGATCCACCAAATAAAGTCGCACCTAAATTACCAGCAAATACAGTGCCTAATTCAAAAATTGACCAGGCAGTTGCCGCAAGTAACCACATAAATTTAGGACCTTTTTTGTCGGCGAAAGCCCCACCAAATAATGCTCCGAATATATACCCATACCCAAAGTAACCTAAGATTTCACCCCAACTTATAGGACTTAATCCAAACTCCTTAATGATCTCAGCCTGTGCATACGCTATTGCACCTCGGTCGATATAATTAACGATCGTGATCATAATGATCATAAAAATGATAAAGAATCTATAATTATTTTTCATTAAAGCTAGTTCCTCCTATTAAATTTTAATCAGAAGGGACCCCCATTGATTTATCATTTTCTACTACTTAAACAATCTTTACGCCTTTTTTCAAAACAGATTTCACATGGTTAACGCCGAATAAATATTGTAATTCTTGATAGTTTTTAACATTCCATAATACAATGTCCGCTTGTTTTCCAACTTCAAGTGAGCCGATTTGATCTTGGCGATTAATAGCACACGCAGCATTATATGTTGCTGCTGTTAAGCTTTCAGCCGGAGTAAGTCTCATTGAAATACAAGCTAAGTTCATTACAAGTGGCATGGAAGTTGTTGGCGAAGAACCTGGATTGCAGTCAGTTGAAATAGCTACAGCTACCCCTTCATCTACCATTTTTCTTCCTTTTGCAGCATCTTCACGTAAATAAAGTGCTGTTGCAGGAAGAAGACAAGCAATTGTTCCTGATTCAGCCATTGCAGCAATACCTTCATCAGAAGCTTTTAATAAATGCTCGGCTGAAATAGCACCAACTTTTGCAGCTAATTCCGCTCCGCCATACGGTTCAATTTCATCAGCATGAATTTTTGGAATTAGATCATATTTCTTACCTGCTTCTAAAATTCGCTCTGATTGTTCTGGCGTAAATACACCTTTTTCGCAGAAAACATCATTAAATTCAGCTAGTTTTTCTTCTGCGACGATTGGTAGCATGTCGTTAATTAAGTGATCAACAAATTCATCTTCTCGTCCTTTAAACTCTTTCGGCACTGCATGAGCACCCATAAAAGTAGGAACTAATTCAACTGCATGCATATATTTTAATTTTTTCATCACTCTTAACTGCTTTAGCTCGGTTTCTAAATCCATTCCATAACCGCTCTTACTTTCTACAGTTGTCACACCGTGTGCAATGAATGAATCTAGACGACGCATTGTTTGTGCCATCAATTCTTCTTCAGTCGCTTCACGAGTCATGCGGGCAGTCGCATGAATTCCGCCACCTGCATTCATAATATCCATATATGTTGCACCTTCAAGACGCATTTCAAATTCACGCTCTCGGCTTCCACCATACACAACATGTGTATGTGGATCCACTAGACCAGGAGTAACAAGTTGGTTTGATGCATCAACTACTTCTGCTTCATGAATTTTTTCTGCATAGCGAGTTTGAATTTCTTTTGTTGTACCAACAGCTTGGATAACTCCATCTTCAATCCATAAGCTACCGTCTTCAATTAAACCAAGCTCTGACATTGCTTCCTTTGAGCGAGGTCCTTTCACTTTTGAAGCAAGCGTTGCTAATTGAGCTGCATTTTTAATCCAAATTGGTTTTGTCATTACTTATCAGTCCCTTTATCAAGCATTGGAATATTTACTCCTCTTTCACGAGCAGTTTGTTTAGCTAGCTCATAACCTGCATCTGCATGACGAACTACACCCATTCCAGGGTCAGTTGTTAATACGCGCTCAATACGTGCTTCTGCTTCTTTTGTACCGTCTGCAACAATTACAACACCAGCGTGTAAAGAGTAACCCATTCCTACTCCACCACCGTGGTGAACTGATACCCAAGTAGCTCCACCAACTGCATTAATCATTGCATTTAAGATTGGCCAGTCAGCTACTGCATCTGATCCATCCATCATGCTTTCAGTTTCACGGTTTGGAGATGCTACTGAACCTGAATCTAAGTGGTCACGTCCAATTACGATTGGAGCTTTTAATTCGCCACTTGCAACCATATCATTCAAGATTTTACCGAAACGAGCGCGCTCTCCATAACCTAACCAGCAAATACGAGAAGGTAAACCTTGGAATTGAACTTTTTCCTGAGCCATACGAATCCAATTACATAAATGCTCATTATCAGCAAATTCACGTAAAATAGCTTGGTCAGTTTTGTAAATATCTTCAGGATCACCTGATAATGCTACCCAGCGGAAAGGTCCTTTACCTTCACAGAATTGTGGACGGATATAAGCTGGAACGAATCCTGGGAAATCAAATGCATTTTCTACTCCTTCATCCTTCGCAACTTGACGGATGTTATTACCGTAATCAAATGTCACAGATCCTTTTTCCATCATTTCAAGCATTGCTTTTACATGAGTTGCCATTGAAGCTTTTGAACGAGCAACATAAAGTTCTGGATTTGAAGCTCTTAATTCTGCAGCTTCTTCTAATGACATCCCTGATGGTGTATAACCGTTTAATGGATCATGAGCTGACGTTTGGTCAGTTAATACTTCTGGAATAAAGTTTCTAGCAATCATTTCTGGTAAAATATCAGCAGCATTTCCTACAAGTCCGATTGATAATGCTTTTCCTTCTTTTTTCGCTTCTTCAGCTAGACGTATTGCTTCATCTAATGAATTTGTTTTTACATCCGTATATCTTGTTTCAATACGACGATCGATTCTAGTTTCATCTACATCGATCCCGATACAAACTCCGCCATTCATTGTAACAGCAAGTGGTTGAGCTCCACCCATTCCACCTAGACCAGCAGTAACAGTAATTGTACCTGCAAGTGTGCCATTGAAATGTTGTTTTGCTAATTCAGCAAATGTTTCGTAAGTTCCTTGAACAATACCTTGAGAACCGATATAAATCCAGCTACCTGCTGTCATTTGACCGTACATCATTAAACCTTTTTTATCTAACTCATGGAAAGTATCCCAATTAGCAAAAGCAGGTACTAGATTCGAGTTAGCAATTAAAACACGTGGTGCATCAGTATGAGATTTAAAAATCGCTACTGGTTTACCAGATTGAACTAATAATGTTTCATCGTTTTCTAAATTCTTTAATGAATCAACAATCGCATCGAAGCACTCCCAGTTACGAGCTGCTTTCCCAATTCCACCATATACAACAAGATCTTCTGGACGCTCTGCTACATCTGGATCTAAATTATTCATTAACATACGAAGAACTGCTTCTTGTTGCCAACCTTTTGTATTTAATTCCGTACCTCTATATCTAACTACTTTATCGACTGTAACCGTATTCATAATTTAATACCCCCTTGATGTGATATTTTCAGTCTAACACGAATTTTCCGATATTTTATTATAAAATAGTGATTATTTTATAATTTATTTCACTACCCTTAACTTTAATTTATATTTTTATAAACTATTTCATTTTCTATTAATTAATTAGTCTATTTTAAATGAAAACTATAACTATAAAAAAGGGATAAAATAAGTGATGTTGAATTCATTAATTGATTAATTCGAAAGGTGGTATCGTCATGAAATCAACCGTTTCCCCAATTGCTAATAAAGTTAACTACGTTTTTATCCATGTAAAGGATCTAAAAAAATCAGTTAATTGGTATTGTAAACTCCTTGGTATTACGCTCGATAGTAGCCAGATTGAATCCCCAGTTTTCAACATCCCAGTAACAGGTACTACTGGACTTACATTAGATGATCATAATTTTGATCCTAATTTTAAGTTTGAACCTTCAAAAAATGTGTTATTTAATTTCCACACTGAAAATATAGACGTTGCTTATAACTTTATGAAAAAAAATAATATTACAATCGTAAAAGAAATTGAACGTATTGGAGAATTTGCCTATTTTAACTTTGAAGATTTGGATGGGAATGTGTTAATGATTTGTACTAGTTAATATGGGAGAATGGTAGGAGAAAATCCAAAATTTAAAGCCTGTATGATCGATTATTTTGTAAATCGACGATACAGGCTATTTTTAAGCATTTTTATATAATTTACGGATCATTCTGATTTGGCCACGGTGATTGATTTCGTCCTCAAATACATGAAACCATTTAAAATAATTTGTAGCTTTTGCTCTTCCAAACTCTGTCTGCTCATATAACCACTCATCTGAAAGTGAATTAAATTTTGCATAAGTTTCTTCTCGAACCGAGTTTAAAAGATTAATATAATAGTCTGCATCATTGCCTTTAATCGTCTTTCTAGCATGATCATCTAAATCTAAACCAGGTAACCATTTCACTTCTTCTTCTAAATTTAAATCTCGATTTTCAAATGTATTAAGCTGATACCAATACTCAACTCCTGCCATATGAGTTAATAACATCCCAATGGTATTACCTGTTGGGGTATGCAAATAATCTAACTCCTCCACTGAAATATCTTTAATAGCTTCCAAAGTTGTATATCTTACATAATTCATCATTGAAATTAATGTATTAAAATCTCCTTTTACGCCGTCTTGTTCTCCAACCAATAGTAATTTGTTCCATTCGTACATAGTTGCAACCTCTTTCATTTTCTCTACATAAAATTTGATTTTATAATAATTAATAAATTGAAAAAAGTTAATTATGATGCATCAGCATGAAGTCGATGCTTTTTACAGCAATTACACTGAAATAAATAACCTTGTAAATTACCATCATTTTTCAAATTATCTTTAAACTCTTGAATGGATAATCCATACTCTTCACATAACCTGTTTAGATCAGCCTCTATTTCATTTTCTAAATGCTGAACTTCTTCCCATCCAACATAATCAATAATCGAACAAAAATCTCCACAATGACTAAGCCAATATTCTTGTTGCCACCCTGTATAGCCAGGAGTTCGATAAATCAATTCATCTACAAATTCATCACTGTCAACTTCATCACAAGATTCTAGGTCTTGAAATTCCCCATCATATTTTTGTGCTGCTGAACCATCTGCAATGCACCATGGACAAATACCTTCAACATCTTCCTCTGAGAAAAATGGACCTTCATAAACAAAATTCCGTTTTTGTTCACAAACAGGACAAATTGTCACTTCTTCAACTATGACACCTAATTTTATTGAATTTGGATTGTATTTAAAATTTGGTAGTTTCACTATTTTACCGCTTTTTCTAGTTAATTTAACGCTCTTATGTTTTCACTGTTACATTATACTAATATGACAAAAAAAGACTACTATAGCAATAGTAGTCTTTTAGTGGTATACGTTAGTGTTTTAAACAACATCCTACAATCCTGATCGATAAACTAAAGGAGTACACCCCTCAAGTTGTTTGAACTTTGCATTAAAATATGATTGGTGAGAATAGCCAACTAATCTTGAGATTTCATCTAGTGGTAAGTCTGTTTCATCTAATAATCGTTTTGCTTCTCTAATTCGCACTTCATGGAGCGTCTCTCTAAACGAATGATTTGATTCGGCTGCAAAGCGACGGCTTAGTGTGCTTTTATTAATTCGAAGTGCATCAGCACAATCCGTTAAACTCCATCCTGCATCCCAATAATTCGATTCAATTAGCTCCCTTGTTTTCTCAACTAATGTACGATGACCTTCTTGGGAAGAATCATGACCTTGTAGTAATAGACTTGTTGTAAAATCAAGCAACTCTTGAACAATTTGATAGATGATCGGTCCATGTACAATTTTTTGGAAAATGTCATAATAAGTTCCTTCCCATGATGCATTTTGAAGATTATTTGACTTCATATATCTTCTTATTTGTGCAAGAACACTTGTTAATCGGATTCGGACAATTTCTGGATCTGGGTATGGCTGCTGAAAGGTTAAAAATTCTCGTTCCATCCAGTCTCGAATCGCTTTTGCATCTCTTTTTTCTAGCATTTCAATCCAGTGGCGTTGCTCTAGAGGTGTAAGGAATGGATCCTTCTCTTGATATGGCATTGGTTCGTTTTCAGCCAAAATAATATCATAACCTTCAAAGAAGATTCTTCGTGTTAACTGAAGTGTTTGCTCGAAAATATCTTTTAATGTTTCCTCCCTTGCTCCAACTTTCATGACGATCGCAAGAGGCTCATCCATCATTTCTTTCCAACGAGCAAGAAATGCATTATATTCGTCCTGCAATAACACTTCATCAATTTCATGTACACATAAAATAAAGTCAGACCCTACGAATAAACGATTTTTCCCGGTAAAAGGATTTCGTTCTAATGCTTTATAGACAAGAGGTAGCGTCCCAGAATTTGGTGTCAAAAATGCAACCATCGTAATCGGACCATCATACATTCTTTCATTCAAAAAAAGGTCAGGATAATCTATATTAAATGGGTTTATTTCTTCATTAATGTTTCTAGTAAAGTATCTTTCTTTATTACGAATTTGATAGCGTAATTGTTGTATATGCTTAATTAAATCAGTTGGAGAAAACGGGCGAAACAATACATCCTCTGCTCGATATTGTAATGCAAGATAGGCAGTTTGAAAAATTCGCTCAGATGAAATCCCTAACCAACGAATTGAAAATTTTTGGATTAAATCACCAAATCTTTCACTCTCATTTTTCCAATGATCCATATCAAATATGACCAGGTCAGGCTGCTGCTTTTGAATAGCCTTTTCAAATTCTCCCATCGTTTTCCAAGAAACAAGGTTAATACCAGTAAAGTGCGATTCCACGACCCACCTAATCCCTGAAGCTTCTAACTCATCTTTTGCAACTAAATGAATTTCCATCGTGTTTCACCTTCACTTCTAGCTTTTTTATATCATAATAGCAAATTTATTTTGTTTTTGTAGATTAAAAACGCTTAATTAATCGTTTTTAATGAAATAGTATTTGAAGTGATTGTTAAATCTCAAATTTTCCTTCTAAAAAAAAGCACCTCAAAAGTGTGTAAACTTTTGAGGCACTACTAATGAGTATTATTTCTGATTATACGGTGTAACAGGAGGCATGATATGTACTTTTTTATTTGGATAGATTCTTGCAATCACTGTTGATTGTGATAATCGTTTAATATCTTTGCCAGGTAGCTCCATTGATACACCATTCAGTGCAGTCTTATAAACATGCCTAATCGTATACGGTACATGTTGATCTCCTAGAAGTGTTTTTAATTCTTCCTGAAATTTTGCATGACTTTCTTCTACTTGCTTAGTTGCCTCTTCCAAAGTAAGTTGTTTTCCAGCTGCCTCTGCTTCCTTTACAGCTACCACAGCAGGCTTTGTTTTAAATTCAATAATAATCGAAGTCATTTGATTCGTTGAAAAATCGATTGATGGATCTACAAAAAAAGAAGGGTTCATTGTAACATTCGCCACCTTTGTCTCATCTGAAATTTTAGTTGTATTAAGTGTATTCCCATTACATCCGCTCATGATAAAAAGCATTAAAATAAATAAAATACTTCCTCTATAAAAATTCTTCATATTTACTTACATCCCCTTCAAAAACTGTTTAATAAAAAAAGACAATCTATCAGGATTTTATCCTTTAGAGTGTCCTTTCAAACATTATTTAGCGTAGATAAACAAAGTATACGAGTAACGAACATTTATTACATCCTATAGTTATCATTCAAAAATTCAATATGATAATTAATCGTCCTTAAATATTGTTTTGTTGTATCTTTGGAGAGACTTTTAATCCTCTTTAACATATGAACACTTAATACTTTTTCATTGTTATAAATTCTATATTTTTTTAAAGTTGAAAGTCTATGATTATATTGACTTGCTTTTACTTCATTTAGTTTTTTTACATTTATTAGATAATCTGTAAAGTTCATAATTGCCCCTCCTACTTATATAGAACAACGATTTTTCGTAAAAAGAACTAGTCCTATTATTAAAACCTACTTAGGACTAGTTCTTTGTATCATTCTATTTAGCATGTCTACTAATTATACCTCTAAAGTTTTATTTGTTTTCTTCCACAAGATTCATTGGTACTAGGAGATGGACTCCCCCCTAAGGTGAGCTAGTTATCTTATATTTCACTAATCTAAAGCATATATAAAAACCCCTCTAGCAGACTACTATAGCTATCTACTAGAAGGGTTTGTCTCATTTAATTATTTAATTGATCCCTAACTCTTCCTTAATATCATCAATCGTTTTACCCTTATATTTTTTAACCGGTTTTGGTGCATCCCCAACCGTTGGATTTTGCATTAAGTAATTTTTCTCAAAGAAAGCAAAATCTTTTGCATCAACAATATTATCAAAATTAATATCTGCGCTTCGTTTATTCGTACCCCAATATGTTTGGATGTATAATGCATCCATTAAATCGATTACATTGTCTTTGTTAACATCTCCTGCAATTGGTGTACTAAAGTTTACTTCTGGATTCCAGTGTGCAGTTGGCGTACCTTCGTCATCTAAAAAGCCTACATGGAAAGGCACATACATTGTGAAATGACCGGGTATATCAAGTGAAGCATTCATTTCTTCTAATGTAACTGGTAACTTTTCAATGGATGGTAAACCTAATGAACTAATGACTCCCGGATAGCTTTTTCCGCTTTGATCCTTTACAGAAAGAACCGCTCCAATTTTTGAAGGGTCTACCCTCCACGAATTTCTACCTTCTCTTTTCAATGAATCCGGTATACTAATGCCACCAGATATTTTTGATTTAATTGGTTGGCTCCAAATTGGTGTAATTGTTGAAAACATGGAGATCGTTTGGTTTGTCTCATTTACATAAGACGCTGTTGGTGATTTGAAAGTTGATAGCATATTAAACGTGTCATCTTTTATCCTTAATGTTACTTCTGCAAAAGGTACATCACCTGTTACTTTACTGTCTGTCATTTCTACATTTACTTTTAAAGAACCAGTTGGAACAGAGGTAGTTGTCAGTTTAGCAGTACCAAACTTTTCAATCGCCGGATTCAATTTCACGTCTAAAACCTCTAATTGGCTACTTGTAAATGCAAAACTAGTATCAAGCTTTTTCGCATCTATAAGATTACTAGCCGTTAATGTCACCTTAATATTTTCACCTTGATTTACGATCTTTTTATCTACACTTCCATATACAATTGGAGTGCCTTCCGGAATAAAAGTATAGTATTTATAACGGTCACCGATCGCCGCTGAATTATACCCTGCAAGTTCTACATTAAAGCTTTTCGCACTTATTGGAATATTGTATGTGAAGTTTCCGGTTGCATCCACGTGAAATCCGTTTGTAAATAATGAACTATTATTCTTTTCCATGACGAAATTGCCAGATTGATTGATTGAAATGCCTTGTTTTCTGTATTCATCCTGAGTCATATCAAACACTTTACCTGAAATTGGATAAGACGTCGTACCAGGCTTATACTCGATTACTCCTTCTTCTAAATCTGTTGTAAATTTGGGACCTGTAATATCAATCATTGTATGGTCAATCATCGTAAAAGTTTTACCGTCTCGATTTGTACCAATTATTTTTACTTTATAATGTCCAGGTCCATACGGTACCTTAACCTTTGTAGTTGATATTGGTTGCTTCGGATTTCCAGTGAATGGAAAATAATAGCCTCCAAATACTCCGTCTTGATAATAATCCGTATTTTCATTCATCTGAGATGAATGAATTGTTCCTAAATAGCCAATCTCTTGATCTGTTTCACTGTCTAATAAGACAAAATCAATTGTTTCCATACTCGATCTAGTGTTGAAAACTACTCCTGTTGTGTAATTTAATAAAGGATAGAAATTATTGTAGTCTGAAGTCTGCATCTTATTGTATGTTTCCATTGAATTAAATCCATCTTTTACATAATGAACACCAAATGGAATTTGATAGTTTTCAGTTGAATCAGCATTATTTGTAAATACAATATAGCCTTCGTAAATTCCTTTTTCCGCAGATTTTGGAATGTTTAAATTTAGTTTAATAGATTTTGAACTAATTCCATTTAACTTTACTGATGTTGGACCTGATATCGCTACATTATTTTTTGCAGCATCTTTTGAACCTCTAAGACCTGTTTGGAATTTAGCTTCGATACTAAAGGTTTTTGCTTTTTCACTTCTATTTTTTAATGTAATATTTCGTGCTGAAGTTTGATCTTTATCATTAAAGCTAATTGAACCAAAACTCATTGCACCAGTTAACTCACTAATTGATTTTTCTTTTCCATCAATAATTGTTGGTGTTTTATCAACAACACTAAATTCAACATTTGAATGAATAGCTTCATAAGCATCTACTCTTCCACTACCAATCTCATATACACTGTAATCTTTCGATAAAGGATCAGCCGTATTCATTAGGATTGATTTTAAGTCTGCAGGTTTTAAATCTTTATTTGATTGAAGTAATAATGCTGAAACTCCTGCAACATAAGGAGTTGCCATTGATGTACCAGATAAGCGTTCATAAGCGATTTTATAATCTTCAGGCTTCGTACCGTCTGCTGCTTTATTATTTACATAAAATGGAACAGTTGAAAGAACCGCGACACCAGGTCCAGTAATTTCGGGCTTTATGTCATAATTCACTCTTGAGGGACCTCTTGAGCTAAATACTGCTAATTCATCATCTGGTGTTTTAACTTTCGTGAAATCACCAAATGTGAAATCAGTATTACCAGATTTCATCGCTGTTGAGATAGCCAATCCGTCTTCATATGAAACTGAAAAACTAGGAATTGAATTGACAGATTCACCTAAATACGCTTGGATAAGTCCTTCTGCTTTATTCACTTCATTATTATAAATAATAACGCCAGCTGCGCCTTTACTTTTTGCTAGTTTAATTTTATCGACGAATGCTGTTTCCCCACGGGAGATAAAAGCTATTTTTCCGTTTACATTTTTACCATTATAATCTGCTACTTTTCCAAGCCCGACATCTACTAATTTAAACGTTTTTCCTTTTAATGAATTTAAGTCATCTGTATAATTTCTTGCCATTTCTCTTACAGTATAATTTTTACCATTTTGTAGTCCAGCAAACTGAAACATATTAATCGCTGTTGATGAAGCTCCAACAGTTAATGCTAAAGCTGATGAACCTGGAGATCCAAGCGTATACATTTGATCTCCACTATTCCCTGCAGCTACTACAGCAGTTACACCGCTTAAAACTGCATTATTTACAGCCACTGATGTAGCATAAAGAGGATCATTAATTGACGCTCCTAAAGACATATTAATGATATCCATACCATCTGCCACAGCTTTGTCTAACGCAGCAATAATATTAGCAGTTATTCCACTACCATATGGTCCTAACACTCGATAAGCATAAAGATCTGCTTCCGGTGCAGCACCCAGTGTTTTATACTCACTATTAGCAACACCACGACCACCAATAATTCCAGCAACGTGCGTACCGTGTTCAGTATAATATGTATTTGATCCAGCAAGCTCTGGTTGACCTGATTTTTTCCAATCCGCATATGTAGTTTCCATCGGGTCGCTATCATTATTAACGAAATCATAACCACCTTTATATGCATCTTTTAAATCAGGGTGATTATAATCAATTCCAGTATCAAGAATTCCGATTTTGATTCCTTTTCCTGTAAAACCTTCTGCATGCAAGCGATCTAAGCCATCATATGGAGAATAATTTGCTACATTAAACTCATCAGCCTTTAACTGTTCATTATTTTCTGCCTGTTTAGGTGGATCAATTGAAAACTTTTCATTCTTCCAAACAGCTTTAACCGCTTTTAATTTTAAAAGGTTTTTAATTTGATTGGCCGGTATGCTCATCGCTACACCATTGAAAGCATGCTTGTATGAGCGATTAATTTTAAAATTTACTTTTGATTTTTTTTCATCAACTAAAATCTTACTTACATCTTCTTGGAAATTCTCATGGTCCTGTTCAACTAGTTTAGAAGCTTCAGACTGCGATAATTGTTGACCTTCTGCACTTGCTTCTATTTGTGCAACTTTTGCCGGTTTATTGGCAAACTCAACGATTACACTTGTTTGTTCATTGGAATTTAAATCTATATCCGATATTTGCAGACCTTTCGACTCATTTGTTGATAGCTCATTTAAAGCTGCCCTTTGCGTTGGTGTTAATTTCGCAAGAATATCTTCTGCTTTTGAATAACTTTCAGCTTTTGAAACATGATTTACATTTCCTAAAGAGGCAAAAATCAAACTTGATGATAGCGCTACGACACCCATACCTTTTAGAAAATTTCCTTTATATAAATTACTCCCCATCCTCTTCCTCCTATTTTCCGACTACGTAATCAATTATTCTGAAAATTCAATCGGAGGTCAAACGGGTTATTTTAATGCTGTAACATCAACACTTTTAAAAAAACTGACTACTTTCGACTATTTTCGATACAAAAATGAGGAAGAATTTGTGTAAATTTGGAGAAAAAGTCGTTGAAAAAAAAAAAAAATCCTATTGAAATTTCAATAGGATTTTAATAAATAGCCTAATTTAAACCAAAAACAAATTAGCTTTATTTATAAAACTTTAATTTAATTGATTCATCGTCACAGAAAAGATATAGCTTTGATACTTATCACAGCCTTCATACTTAAATCTCTTTCCGTCTTTTGTATACGCTCTACCATCTTCTTGAAAACCTAAATCGTGTAAAACGTCTTTAATTGAACCATTTTCGTAATCTTTTCCAACCTGGAATTCGATACTCAAGTAACTCACCCTTTTACTAGTTTTTATTATTTATTTTGGTAATTTTAGGGTGATTTTATACTTAGTTGGACAATTACTAATTTTTCGGAGTTCAGTGAATTTCTTATTTCTAGAATAATATCATCATAATCTCTTTCGATACGAGGCCAACTAGTCGGTTAAAAATGATAAATGAATACTAAAACTAGGAAAGCAGAAATTCTTTACCTTTTCTGCTTTTTTTGTATTTCCGTCCTAACTTCAAACTAAAACAGAAAACAATTATTTACTAATATAATAATTTTAATACTTTTTCTCTCCATAGAGTCCAATTTTTTGAGTTAATTTTAACCAAAATCATACATATTCTTAATAAAATTCGATTTTTTATTTACCATTTTTTAACTAAAATTGATACTTTTTAACTATTTTAAAGATTCTGAATTATTTTTTCTTCGATATTTCCGCTTATTTTTCCCTCACAAAATGCAAAATTTGCCGAATTTTGTAGTTTGATAAACCAGTTTTTCAGATGATACGATGAATTCCTCAATACCACATTGTTAACCAAGGGGAGGAATTTTTAATGAACAAAAAAGTTTTAGCGGTTGGATTATCGGTAGGTTTGGCGGCAAGTAGTTTATCAGTAACTAATACATATGCTGCACCAAAAAATGTATTATCAAATTACAAGTACAACAAATCAGTGGGATCTCCTGAATTCGTTTCTGGACAACTGACAAAACCATCAGCTAAAAATGCTGAAGGCGTTGTAAAAGCTTATGTAAATGCTAACAAAGATAAGTTCAAACTAGGATCGAAGTCTGCAGATGATTCGTTCATTGTTCAGTCTAGTAAAAAAGATACTTACGGTACTGCTCTTCACCTACAACAAGTTTATAACGGTGTTCCTGTATGGGGATCAACTCAAACGGCAGTAGTTGGAGATAATGGAGTTCTAACTGTTTTCTCTGGTACAGTTATTCCAAACTTAGATACTAAAAAAGGGTTAAAATCTACTAAAAAAGTTAACGCTAATAAATCGATCAAAATCGCAGAAGCAGACCTTGGATATACCCCTGACTATGAAAAAGACCCTACAGCTCAACTAGTAGTTTATACAAATGGTGATAATGCAACTTATGCTTATCTAGTAAACTTAAACTTCCTTTCTCCAAAACCTGGAAACTATAATTATTTCATTGAAGCTTCAACTGGTAAAATTTTAAATAGCTACAATAGTATTGATACAATGGATAGCATCCATGCTGCTAGTAAATCAGCTGGATCATCAGTTGCTAAACCATCAGTTACTGGTACAAATGTAACTGCAACAGGTAAAGGTGTACTTGGTGATACAAAAACATTAAATATGACTCAATCTGGTTCAACTTATTATTTACAAGACAATACTAGAGGAAACGGTATTTTCACATATAATGGAGCTAATCGTACAACTCTTCCTGGAACGCTTTTATCAAGCACTGACACACTACTAAATAGCACAGCTGAAGCTGCGGCAGTTGATGCACATTATTATGCTGGAAAAACATACGACTACTATAAAACTGTTTTTGGACGTAATTCATTTGATGGTAATGGTGCTGCTTTAAAATCAACTGTCCATTATAGCCGTAGTTATAACAATGCATTTTGGAACGGTTCTCAAATGGTTTATGGTGATGGTGATGGAACAACATTTACTTACTTATCAGGTGGACTTGACGTAGTAGCGCATGAGTTAACTCACGCTGTTACAGAAAGAAGCTCTAACTTAATCTATCAAAATGAATCTGGTGCATTAAACGAAGCTATTTCGGATATTTTTGGAACTGTTATTGAGTTCTATAATAATAACAATCCAGATTACGAGATTGGTGAGGATATCTACACACCAGGTATTGCTGGTGACTCACTTCGTTCAATGAGTGACCCAACTAAATACGGTGATCCAGATCACTACTCAAAACGTTACACTGGAACTTCTGATAATGGAGGCGTTCATACAAATAGTAGTATCATCAATAAAGCTGCTTACTTAATTGCAGTAGGTGGAACTCATTACGGTGTATCTGTAACAGGCATCGGTAATGATAAACTAGCTAAAATTTTCTATCGTGCAAATACAGTTTACTTAACTTCTTCAGCAACATTTAGTCAAGCTCGTGCAGCACTTGTACAATCTGCTGCTGACTTATATGGTGCAAGCTCTGCTGAGGTAACAACTGTTAATAATGCATTTGATGCAGTTGGTGTAAAATAATTTCAATTTACATTTTGAGTTAAATAAAAAGCCGATTTCCATAATAGAAGGAAATCGGTTTTTATAATTTATAGCAGTAGTAGATTAGAGACCTAACTCTTCCTTAACAATCTCTAATGTTTTCATTTTATATTTACTTTTTGGTTTTGGTGCATTTTGCACTGAAGGATTTTGCATTAAGTAGTTTTTTTCTACAAATGCAAAGTCTTTTGCATCTACTTTACCATCCATATTAATATCTGCACTTCGTTTGTTTGTTCCCCAGTATGTTTGAATATATAGTGCATCCATTACGTCAATTACGTCGTCTCCATTTACATCTCCACCAAGTAATAATGGAAGATTAATCTTTTTAAATTGACCAGTTAATTCACCTTTTTCATTTAACATACCAATATTAAAATCATAAAGACTTCTAAAATGTCCAGGAACTTTAACAGTTAATCGTAACGGTTGATCAGTAAGGGCTAAATGTAAAGCTTCAATTTTTCCAAACTTATTAAAAATTTGGTCATACTTATTTCCCGTAGAATCTTGGACCGACACTTCCGCTCCTACTAAACTGTAATCTCTCTTACTATCAAATGCTCCACTACTAGTTAATAAACCTTCAGCATATAAAATAGATTTCATTTTCGAATATGTTGGAACTAAATCAACATATGGTGAATTTGTAATAAGAGAAGTTGTTTTTCCTGATCGGTTTACATATGAGCTAGATGCATAAATAAGACTACTATCTGGTCTGATTTCAAAGTTATAATCTTTTACTTTATACGTAACTTCTGCTAGTGGGATATCTCCGTTTAAAGTTTGCGTATTATTATCAGAAGCTTCTACAGTCACACTATTACCTACAGTTTTAGTAAACTTTATCTCTCCAAGTTTACTAGAGTCTGGATGAAGTGCAATATCCTCAATCGATAAAAAGTCTGATGGAACGCTTAAATTTACCGTACCTTTCTTAAAATCGACAGCATTTTTTAAAACGATTTTTGCTTTAACAAGATCATCCGGTTTCGCCGTATCTTTATCTACAACCGCTGTCAAATATGGTGTACCTTTTTTCAAGATTTTAATTGTTTTAGGAATGACACTACCGTTTCCGGCAGAATCGGTAACTACTAATTTTACAATCTTTACCCCCAAGCCTATTGGTACATCATATTTAAACGTACCATCCTTATTAACAGGTATTTCAACAGGAATATCTCCTTGTGCTATATCGTAGACCTTGTTAGCAGATTGATCAATTTTCATTCCAGCTGCTTTATAATCCTCTATATCCTGGTCGAACACTGAGCCAGTTATGGTAACAGATTTTTGTCCTTCCTCATATTCAATTATATCCCCTACTGGACCATCAATTGTATATTTAGGCTTTCTGTTATCAATAATTAAATTACGGTATGTTATGAACTGTTTACCAGTGTCGGATGTTGCAAGCATTTTGATCTTATAAAAACCTTCACCCAACACAACGCTTGTAGAACTTATACCGTTCGGAGATGTTTTATCAAAAGGATAATACGTACCATTAAAGAGACTTATATTAACTAAATCACCTTCATTTAAGCTAAATCCATTCACTGTTCCAAGAAAACCTATTTCCTGATTTGTCATTCCATCTTCCAAAATGAAATCAATATTTCTACTATTTGATTTCATTTGAACCTGAGCAGTTATCGCCTTAATTGTGTTAGGACTTGAATATGAATCTCTATAATGGTCTTCGGATAACCCAGTTGATGATGGTTCAAAAACTGCTATTCCTTCTTCAACAACATGTACTGCAAAAGGTACTTTATATGTTTCTTTTTGATCTTTCTGATTTGTATAGATGATAAATCCCTCATAATTACCTTTTTCTGCAGTTTTCGGTATGAAGATTGAAGCATTGGTATTTTTTTGTGAATTTGCAGGTAGCTTAATGGTCGGTTCGATAGAGAGCTTTACTCCATTTTTGTCGGCATCTTTAGATCCTCTTAGTCCTGTTTGAAATTTAACTGCTACATCAAATGTTTTTGCCTCACTACCTATATTTTTAATTACAACTTTACGTTCTTCGTTAACATCTTCACTTAGATCGACTGAACCAAAGCTAAGAGCACCCGTTTCATCTTTAATTGATTTTTCTTTTCCATTTTTTAAAATTGGTGTTTCATTTTGAACTTTCACTTCAATGGATGAATGCACCGCTTTATAAATATCTACTCGACCTGCACCTGATTCAAACACGCTATAATCCTTACTTAATGGAGTAGCTGTATTCATTAGAATCGCTTTGACATCACTTGGCTCTATGTTTGGTTTTGCTTGGAGTAAAAGTGCCGCCATCCCTGCAACATTTGGTGTTGCCATGGATGTACCTGAGAGACGTTCATACGCATACTTATAATCATTTGGCGTATTTTTATTGATCATATAAGCTGGCACTGTAGAAAAAACGCTTACACCTGGGGCTGTAACTTCTGGTTTTATATCGTAAGTAACTCGAGCTGGTCCACGTGAACTAAAATCCGCTAACTCATCTGCTTTCGTTTGAATTTGTCCAAGTTCATTAAAAGTAAATTTACTTGTTGTATTAATCTTTGATTTCAATGCTAAACCTTGCGCGTTCGTTAAGGTGAAAGTTGGAATATAATCTAATCCATCACCTAAATAAGCAGGTATTAGTCCCTCATCTGGATTATTATTAAAAAGTAATGCAGCTACTGCACCGTTTTGTTTTGCAAATTTAACTTTATCTCCTAAAGTAATATTATTCCCGCGACTAATTAATGCAATTTTCCCCTTTACATCTTTATTCTTATAATCCGACTGTGCACCATAACCTACTTCAATTATTGAATAGGATTGGCCATTTAATTGCTCAACATGATCTGTATATCCTTTTGCCATTTCTTGCAAGTCAGTTGAAATTGAGTCAGTACCTGTTTGTAGTACACTCTTATATGTATGTAAATTATTTGGTTCATTACTTGCGCCTACAGTTAAAGCAAGTGCTGCAGTACCTGGAGAACCTAATGTGTACATATCATTTCCGCTGTTTCCTGCAGCGATAACTGCTGTAACCCCGCTGAGTACTGCTTGATTAATTGCAATACTTGTGGAATACAGAGGATTATTTATTCCTGCACCTAAAGATAAATTAATGACATCCATCCCATCTGCTACAGCTTGATCAATCCCTGCCAAAACACTAGAATCTGTACCAGAACCATAATGCCCTAATACACGGTATGCATGTAACTCAACATCTGGTGCAATACCTTTCATTTTAATATCCCCGTCATTTTTTCCTTGACCAGCGATGATTCCTGCGACATGCGTACCATGTTCAGTATAATACGATGCTCCTGTAGCCCAGTAAAATTCGGCAAAACCGGATTTTTTCCAATCTTCGTATGTTGTTTCCATCGGATCATTGTCATTATCAATAAAATCGTATCCACCTTTATATACATCCTTTAAATCTGGATGATTATAGTCGATACCTGTATCAATTACTCCTACTTTAACTCCCTTTCCAGTAATACCTTCCTGATGAAGCTTATCTACTCCTAGAAAAGAAAGGGCTGATTCATTGCTTGATCCTCCAGCTTGTAATCCTTCTTGAGTATTATCTACATCTGCATGTACCTCTTCATTACTCCAAACTGCTTTAACAGCTTTTGATTTTAGTAGATTTTTTATTTGATTTGCTGGAAGACTCATTGAAACACCATTAAAAGCATGCTTAAATGAACGATTTACTTTGTAATTTACACTTTTATGATTTTCTTCGGTTAATACTTGTCCTAAATCTTTTGAAAAAGTTGCATGGTCTTGATCAACAAGGTTTGATGCCTCGTTCTTTGTGAGCTGTTTACCATTTAAAGAAGATTCAAGCTGAGCGACTTTTGCAGGTTTATTATTAAATTCGACAATAACGCTCGTTTGAGTAGTAGAATCTAAATCAATATCTTGATTAACTTGTAGCCCTGTCTCATTACTTGTTGAAAGCTGATGAAGTGCTGCTCTTTGAGCTGATGATAAATTTGCAAGCATATCTTCTACTTTCGAGTATGTTGCAGCTTTTGATGAGATTGTTACATGACTTAAGGAGCCAACAATAAAACCAGACGATAATGCTAACACTGAAAAACTTTTGACAAACTTACTTCTAGAAAAATGTTTTCCCATTCTCTACCTCCTAAAATTCAGAAACAAAAATCACTTTTATTATTAATTATTCTGAATATTCGGTCAATTGGGTTATTTATCCCTTATCAAATCAACATCTAAAAGATTTTCGACGTAATCTATCAAGAAATTTATCAAAAGTTGATTAACTTTAATTCTTTTTTGCCCCGAGGAGAAAACAAAGTGCAAAAAAAGAGACTTCAAAAACATTGAAATCTCATTTGCATTCAAATTGATTCTTATTTATTTTTGAACTCACGGTTGTATTTGAGAAACTTTCGTACCATTCAAGAAATTGAGTAGTTCATTAAATGTATTTTGAGCGGCTTTCGTATTCATTTGGAACTGGTATTCATGACCTAGTTTTCCTTCTGATTTACTATAAAAGACTTGTTTAACACCTGTTCTTTTTTCTAGTAATGTTGCAAATTTTTTACCTTGTGATTCAAAGGAACCTGTATTTCCGTCAGTTATAAATGTTGAAACAAATCTTTCTGGTACATTTCTTAAAAGGGAAGATTCCTTTGTCATCTTTTCATCTTCCCAGTTGTATTTTCCAAAATAAGCCCAGCCAACTCGCTTAAATACAAATTTCATCAACGTTGATGAAGCGTGCGTCTGAACTTCTTTCAGATCATAAGGACCACAAAGAAGTATTGCCCCACGTATTGTATTTGGATCGACGCTTTGACCTATTTTAGCTGTATTGGAGTAGTTTTTATTCATTTGAATACTTACAAATTGTGCTGTAAGCTGAGCTCCAGCTGAATCTCCAGCAATATAAATATTGTTTAAATCCAGTCCATATTTACCAGCGTTTTTTTTAATAAATCGGTACGCTTGATCAATTTGTTGTAAAGGTATTGGATAAGCAACACTCGGAGCTAAGGGGTAATTTATATTCACTACATTATACCCATGACTTGCTATATATGTAGCATATTTCCGTACATCATTTTTATCTCCCGCTACAAAAGCACCACCATGAATCCAAAAAATGGTTGGAACGTATTTCAGATCACCTTTATACTTAATCAAATCAAAAGTACTGCTTTTATATTTTGTTGAGTACTCAATATCAGTATCCATACTTGTTTTTTGTTTTGCTATGCCATAATCAGCTGCCTCTACTTCAATTCCACCGGCAAAAGACTTTTTCAAAAACCACGTTACAGGTCTTGGGGATAGAAATATCGATCCAACACTAATTATGATCAATATAAGTAAACAAATTCCAATTATTTTAAAAGTGCGCTTCATATTTATCCTCCTGATAAAAGAGTTAACTGAAGCTTATTATTCGATTTTCCAAAATTATCATACATGAAGACAGTATTTAAGCCAGTTATCAATATTCAAGTCGAGCTTACAAAGCATTTCAAACTTTTCAAGGTTAATCTAATTTCTTTCACGTATTAGATTAATAACATTTTCTTAAGAGCATTATAAATGCCATGTTCATTGCAGCTATCTGTGATTAAATTAGCTTTCTCTTTAACCGCTGTTTCAGCATTTCCCATTGCAACACCAATTCCTGAAAGCTCCATTAGTTCGATGTCGTTCATTCCATCACCGAAGAAAACAATATCTTCTTGCTTAAATCCATTTTCCTTAGCAATTTTCAAAATTGTTTTTGCCTTCGATCCTTCTTTAGGGATGACATCTGAGCCAAATTGGTGCCAACTCACATATCGGAATTCGTTAATATCATATTTGTGAAGATCTTCATTCTTGCAAAACAGCATAGCTTGAATAATCGAATTTTCTTTCCAATACATCTCATCAAAGTCAGGGATAATTAAACCTAGACTTTCATAGGCCGTAGTGAGCGACTCTCCAGGTTCTTCAAAATGTCTTTTTACCCCTTTCAATGTTTGGAACACAATCTGATCATTGTTTTCAATCGCAATTTCAATTAGTTTCAAAATAGATTCTTTTGAAAATATTTCCTCATGAGCTATTTCATGACGGACAAACCCTACAGATCCATTGCATAAAACATAAGTATCAATTTCGAGTTCGTCGACGATCGATATTGCAGAAGTGTAGTCTCTTCCTGTCGCGATTACGATTTCATGGCCATTTTCTTTTAGAGAAACCAAAGCTTGTTTCGTACTGTCTAGAAACTTCATTTCAGTCGTAAGTAATGTTCCATCTATGTCAAAAACAATAAATTTTTCCCGCATTTTCTTTCCCCACATTTTCTCTATTTTTTATCTTTGATTTACATTAAACAGAATCTCTTTCAATAATTTGATAAGGTATTTTTACTTTGTCTCTAGATTTCTTTATTACAAGGCTACAAGCTTGTTCACCAACTTTCGTTAATTGATGATCCACTGTAGAAATTCCCATACCGATCCCAATTGGTTGATTTGCTTGACCTATGATTGCTAAATCAGTAGGGATTTTTAATTGTTGCGACTTTGCGTATAAATACATTCCACCAGCCACTTCATCCCCATTTGCATAAATAGCTGTTGGCTTTTTGTGTAAATGCATAAATTTCTTTGCTGCTTCATATCCGTCTTCTAAGCAATGACATTCTGATAGATGGTATTCAGGTTGAAGTTCACCAAATATTTCAATATAAGCATCAATCAATTGCTTCGTGCTATTACTTTCTAACCTAGCAGATGTGAATGCTACCACATCATGTCCTTTGTTTTTTAATAATTGAAAGGCATCTAGATAAGACGAATAGCGGTCCAAATAGGAACAGCCAATCTCTTTGTGTTGGGTATATTCACAAGCAACGATTGAACCATATTTGCTAAATGGAATGATTGTTTCCCAATCATTTGCTCGTGACGTGATAATGATGCCATCATACAGCTTGCTTTTTAATTTATGCAAATACTCGACTTCTTTTTCTTTACGATAATTTGAAGGAAGTACCGTTATCAAAAAATCTTTCTCTAATGCCTTGTTCAGTATACCGTTTAAAATTTGATCAAACGCTGGATTGTTGTTATATGGGAGAATAACACCTATTGCTCTTGTTTCTCCTCGAATTAAATCAATTGCATTTTTATTTGGCGTATAATTCATTTCTTCAATGGCTTTAAGAACAGCCTCTCGTTTATCATTAGCAACATACTTATAATTGTTTAGTACCCTAGAAACAGTCGAAACGGATACACCTGCTAATCTTGCAATATCGTTAATATTTGTCATCTTACACCGCCAACATAGTATAAATTTTAAGGAATTTTACATATTTAAATTCAATTTCTTAAAACCATTCATATAAGGTTTCTTCCTCTGTATGTCATATTTCGTAAACCTGTGTTCTCCTACAAAGAGAATAGAATGTTCAATATCTTCCTCAAACTAGAAAGATTTTTTACTATTTTATAGTTTACTGCTTACAATATATAACCTTTTATAAGTTAAAAACAAATCTTCAAAGATTTCCAATAACCCTGTATTGTCAAACAATGAATATCCATTGTGATAATAGTTAACCTATTAAGTTCATCTTTTTTCACATCTCGTAGAAAATCGGCTTACTTTCAATCTAATTTATGAAATGGATTTCAAGTCAAGACAAAAATTAAATTAAATTTCAAGTATGCTACAATAAAGCAAATTAAGGTTTTCATCACTCGATTTATTGAACAAATAGCCATTAGAAATATAGGGAAAAAGACAATTAAAAAAAGTTGAGATCATTTGTTTTATTGATTCCAACTTTTTTGTTTATATTAACTATTTTGGTTGCGTTTCATTGCCTGCTTTTCCAAATACTTGTACATTTTTTTCATATTTTCTGGTGCGTCCAATAGGTCTTTTACAATCATTTCAATAATACTGACTCTTTCGGAACATTCAATTTCAGCTTGGTTTATTGCCTGTTCAAGCTCTCCATAAGTATGAACAATAGCAGTAAACGCATTGCCTCCAAAAGCTTCAGCTAGCTTAGTGTAAGACCACCTAGGGATTTTGTTGTATGTTTGATTTTTCGTATTAACATTTAAATATTTTTCGATTGTATAACCGTCATTGTTTAAGACGAAAATTATCGGTTTACAGCCGTAATAGAGCATGGAGCTGATTTCTTGTGCAGTTAGCTGTAGTGAGCCATCACCAGTAAACAGCAACACCCGACGCTCTGGGGCTGCAATACAGGCACCAAACGTCGAAGGGGTTGCATATCCGATGGATCCCCAGCCTCCTTGCCCAATATATGTAATATTACTAGGCAATCTCACTTCCGCCATACCATTGTATAATGTACCAATCTCAACAATCATAATGTCGTCCATTTTCAGCATCCGTTGAAAAACTGGATAATAGTCGGCCGCTTTAAGTGGTTCATCATTACTTACATTGGATTGATCGTATGGAAATGACACTTTTCCTGGTAAGCCTTGACCTTTATACCCCACTTTTTGTATCGCCTGAAGCATGTCAGTAGCTAGAACGTTCTGGTATACCGCCTCAGCAATCTTCACTAGATCCGATTGGATATTAATGGTCACCATTGAATTCAGTTTTGCGGTAAAATTCGCTGTGTTGGTGTCCGCGGGTACCAAGCCAATCGCAATGATACAGTCTGCATTTTCTACCCTATTTTGAACTTCAGAACAGCCAAACGAGCCTAAGTACATACCGATATAATTAGGATGGGTTTCATCAAATGCGCCTTTACCGAACATCATGGATGCAACAGGTATATTCATCGCATCTGCCAATTGCAGAACTGCAGCCTGAAGGCCAAAACGTATCGTTTTTACATCTACTAGGATAACTGGCCGCTTTGCACATTCTAGTAGCTGACGGACATGATCTGTCGCAGCTTGAAGAGATTTTATGTTTGATGTTTTTTGTTGTGGTGTTGGCTCTATCCTGTCCATAATCGGCTGATCGACTAAATCATCGGCCACAACAAGGTAAACAGGTTGTTTCTTTTCTTTTGCAATTCGAATAGCAGCAGGAATTTCAATCATGGCATTTTCAGGTGTGAGTACAGCACTATAGGCTGTTATCTGTTTATACATATTGCGGAATACATTGAAATCCCCATCCATTAGAGTGTGATGCATCAGCTTGTGCTCTTTTTGATCTTTCTCTTTTGGTGAACCAACAATGTGGATTATTGGAACGTGTTCACTATAGGCGCCAGCTATTGGATTGCATGCATTCAACTCCCCAACACCAAACGTTGTAATAAGAGCAGAAATCCCCTTGATTCTTGCATAACCATCCGAAGCGTAACCCGCGTTTAGTTCGTTCCGTCCTTCTATAAACTGGATTCCGTTATATCGCTCCAACGTATCAAGTAATGAAAAATTATAGTCCCCTGCGACGCCAAAAATTTCAGTAATCCCTTCTTGCTTTAGGCAATCAAACAAAAACCGCCCAACTGTTTTTTGTGCCATACTAGCATGTGTGTCGGGACTGACTGTATTCTTTTTATCCATTACACACCCACTCCTTTTCCAATATCAATAGCTTGTTCAGTTTTTTAGTACCCTTTTTATTCGTACCCTATCATAGAACAGGCTATACAATTGTTGGGAATAAGGAAAAAATCAATATAAAGCACCAAAAGGACAAATCCGAATTAACGAATTTGCCCGTTTTTACTTCATAAAAAAAAAATACTGCTGAACTAATGTTGTTGAATTGTATTTTTCAACATATTATACATATTTGTAACATGTTCATCTACTTGATCTCGCGACATACGAAGTCGTTCAACTGAAGTTCCATATCCGATTTCTTGTTTCCCTTCTTTTAATTCCATGAAAATCCCATCTGCAAATTCATCTAAAGGTTCACCGTGAGTATGCAATCCTGCACCGCCTAAATCAGTATTAACTGCCGGAGGAGCAACTTCAATTACTTCCACAGATGATTCGGAAAGTTGGTGACGTAAACTCATAGTAAATGAATGGATTGCTGCTTTTGTTGCTGAATAGATTGGCGCAATGACCAATGGAGTAAAAGCTAATCCCGATGAAACATTAATGATCGTTGCCGCTTCTTTTGTAGCAAAATATGGAGCAAACAGCATAGACAAATGGATTGGTGCTTCAATATTAGTTATGATTTCATTATTAAAATATTTCCAATCGTTCTTGGCATCTGATTTTAAAATATTAAAACGTTGTTGAATCCCTGCATTATTTACTAGCACATTTACTTCTGGATAGTTCTTTGTTACCCACTCAAACAATGATACGCGTTCTGGTTCAGAGCTCAAGTCACTCACATGTGTAATAAGATCGGGAAATTTTTCTTTAGCATTTTCAAGTACATTTTCACGTCGCCCAGTCACTATGACTTTATTTCCTGATTTAATAAAGCGTTCTGCAAAAGCTTATCCAATACCAGTACTACCACCTGTAATAAGGATTGTGTTACCTGAAAGTTTCATGTTAATTCCTCATTTCTATTTTTTTCTATATGTTACTAACTAAGCCAATCTCTATTAATAATTTGATCTTAAGGTTGCTTCTGTACTTGAGCAATATTTCATTAGAAGCCCCAATCAATAATCGATCAATGTCAACATGATTATCATACGACTTAAACTATGGTTTAAGTCAACTAAAGAAAAAAATAAGATCGACTAGTTTGTCGATCAAACGCATGTATTTGAAGAGTTCGAGTTTATTCTAACTCTCTACTAATCGCTCTACCTGCTTGTCTACCTGAAAATAAACAACCACCTAAAAATGTTCCTTCCATTGCACGATAACCATGTACACCACCGCCGCCGAATCCAGCAACTTCACCTGCTGCATATAGTCCAGGTATTGCATCACCTGAAGAATTTAATACATTCCCATCTAAATTTGTTTGAAGTCCACCAAGTGTTTTACGACTTACAATATTTAAACGAACAGCAATTAACGGACCATTTTTTGGGTCTAAAATTTTATGAGGAGACGCAACACGAATTAATTTATCACCAATATAATTTCGTGCTCCTCTTAAGGCAGTGATTTGTAAGTCTTTTGTAAATTTATTATCCATTTCACGATCACGTGCAATCAGTTGACGCTCGATTACATCATAGTTTAGTAAATTTTCCCCGGTTATTTTATTCATGCCTTCAACAAGCTCTTTTAACGTGTCTGCAACAACAAAGTCCTCTCCTTTTTCCATAAAAGCTTTTACAGGTGCTGGTATTCCTGAAGTTGCCCGTTTCATCACTTGTTTTATGCTTTTTCCAGTTAAATCAGGATTTTGTTCTGAACCTGAAAGTGCAAACTCTTTTTGTATAATTTTTTTCGTTAAAATAAACCAGGAGTAATCATAACCAGTTTGTTGAATGGCTTGTAATGTACCTAACGTATCAAAACCAGGAAAATTAGGTGCAGGAAAGCGCTGTCCACGTGCATCTAACCAAATTGATGATGGTCCCGGAAGAATACGGATTCCATGATTGCTCCATACAGGATTCCAATTTTTTATGCCTTCAGTATAGTGCCACATTCGATCACGATTAACAATTCGACCACCAGCTTTTTCAGTAATGGCAAGCATTCGACCATCAACATGTGCCGGTACACCAGATATCATTCTTTTTGGCGGAGTGCCTAATCGACTTGGCCAATTTTGGCGTATTAAATCAACGTTCGCACCAATACCGCCACTTGATACTAAAACCGCCTTTGCCCCATATTGAAAGTCACCAATTACTTCTCGAGAACTATCTTCTCCTCGCTCTGAATTACTTGGTTCTAATAAAGAACCACTTACTCCGACTACAGTTCCATCTTGTGTTAGTAGTTGATCTACACGATGTCGGGATCTGAATTCTACTAAACCTTTTTTCATATGCTCGCGAACTCTTCGTTCGAAAGGCGCAACAATTCCAGGACCTGTACCCCATACTACGTGAAATCGGGGCACTGAATTCCCATGTCCTTCTGCAAGATATCCCCCACGTTCAGCCCAACCGACGATTGGAAAAAATCTCACCCCCATGTCATAAAGCCATTGCCTCTTCTCTCCTGATGCAAACTCGACATATGCCTCTGCCCATTTCTTTCCCCAATAATCCTCATCATCTTCTCGATCAAATCCTGCTGTTCCAAGCCAATCCTGCCAAGCTAATTCCCTCGAATCTTTAATACCTAATCTACGTTGCTCTGGAGAATCTACTAAAAATAACCCACCAAATGACCACCAAGCTTGACCACCTATTGATGCTTTCGGTTCCTGGTCTAGTAATAATACACTTTTCCCAGCATCAGCTATCTCAGCAGTTGCAACTAAACCAGCCAATCCTGCTCCAACAACAATCACATCGAATTTCTCCATTCAACTTCTCCCTCCTTTTAAGCCTTTTAATCTATCAAATTATAAATTTATCTACAAAATAGTTTTCTAAATTTTCAGTTATCAAATAAATAATACAGCAAATAGCAAGAGAATAAAAGCAAAGAAGGTCCAAACCACTTTTGAACCTTCCTCCATATTTCAATGCTTTTGTTGAACAGTCCTAATGTACGTTTTTCTTTTTAAATCTTCCACCACGTACTTCTGCAATATCTGAAATTGCTAAAAAGGCACTTTCGTCAATGTCATCGACAATTGTTTTTAATTCTGCTTCTTCTAATCGAGTGATAACACAATAGATAACCTTTGTCGTTTCACCTGAGTATGCACCTGCTCCATTTATATAGGTAACACCACGGCCCATTTTAAAAAGAATTGCTTCTCCAATATCTTCACTTTTGTCACTAATGATCCATGCTGATTTTGATTGTTCTAATCCTTCTACTACGATGTCAATTGTTTTAAATGCGACTAAATATGCAATTATTGAGTACATTGCTCGATCCCAAGAAAAGATGAATCCAGCAGCTCCTAAAATAAATAAGTTGAAAACCATAATGATTTCACCAACGGAAAAAGGAATCTTGCTATTAATAATGATCGCTAGAATCTCAATCCCGTCTAGTGCTCCACCAAATCGAATGGCTAATCCTACTCCAACACCTACGACCATTCCTCCAAAAATTGTTGCTAGTAGAATATCTTCCGTAAAAGCAGAGATATGGTGAAACCTGCTTGTTAAATAAGAAAGAACAGTGATGCCAAGAATCGTCGAAATCGCGAATGTTTTCCCTATTTGCTTATAACCTAAATAAAAAAATGGTAGGTTTAATACAAAAAGAAATACGCCAAGTGGAAGCCCTGTAAGATGGGAAACCATAATCGAAATACCTGTTATTCCACCATCAATAACATCATTTGGAACTAAAAATATTTCAAGACCTGTCGCTACAAGTAAGGAACCAACTAACATTGCGATTGTTCTTTGTAAAATCTTCATTTTATGAGATTTCCCGTTTGTTGAATGTACTACTTCTGCCATCTCAAATACCGTCCTAACTGTTTTGTAAAATTTTTCTATATTTAATATTTGCTCTTATGCTCAATTTATACTAATTAAGTTCATTCACTGGACATTCACAATTTGTTCAAATATAATTAGCTAGACAACTATTTTAATTAGCTAGCTAACTAATTTTCCAAGGAGACTTTTTTATGCGCAAAAAGCAGCCTTTCTTTTTTTTATTAAATCAAACTACACGTCAGTTTTCGAAATCATTTAATGAGCATCTTGTTCCTACTGGATTGTATTTGGCACAATGGTCTGTTATTCACTATATCCATTTACATGGACCATGTACTCAACGAACAATTTGTTCGAATTTGAATATTGAGCCACCTACCCTTACACGAACACTACGTAGGATGGAAGTTTTAGACTTAATTGTTCGCAAAGAAGGAACAGATAAAAGAGAAAAAATGATTCATCTAACTGATAAAGCTATAAATCAATATGATAGTTGGAAAGAGCAAATCATCTCATTTGAGAATGATGTTATTAAAGATATACCCGATGAAGAGCTTGATATTGCACTTCAAGTTTTTCAAAAAATGATGAACAATATGAAAGCGTCGGAGGTTACTAAACAGGGGGAATAAGTTTGAAAAACGAGCGTTTATGGACAAAGGATTTTCTAAGTGTAAGCTTAAGTGGATTTTTTGTGTTTTTAGTATTTTATACGTTGATGGCGACATTACCGATTTTTGTGATTGATAATTTAGGCCAAGAAGATAGTAAAGTTGGTCTTGTAGTAACATCCTTTCTGATTGCCTCAGTTGCAATTCGTCCATTTGCAGGGATCTGGCTTGATACAATTGGTCGCAGAAAAATACTAATCATTTCATTAGTTTTCTTTACATTAACAACTTTTTTATATCCTTTTATCAATAATTTTGCATTATTACTTTTATTGCGTTTTGCACAAGGGATTGCATTTGGTCTAGGAACAACTGCAACAGGTACAATAGTCGCTGAAATAGTTCCTATATCACGTAGGGGCGAAGGTATGAGTTATTATAGCTCATCAATGATCCTTGCAATGGTATTTGGTCCTTATCTTGGTATTAATTTAATGAATCATTTTACCTTCCATATTTTGTTTTTTGTTTGTGGTTTCTTCGCAATTATTTCACTTATTTTCGGACTATTCATTGCGATTCCTAAACAAACATTAAAAGCAAAAACTCGAATTAAACCATCACAATTAATTGAGCGTTCAGCATTACCAATCTCAATTACTTCAGCAATTATCTCTTTTGGTTACAGTGGTATCATTTCATTTATCACATTATACGCAAAAAAATTAGGATTTGTAGATGTTGCTAGTTTCTTTTTTATTGTTTATGCAGTTTTCATTTTAGGATCAAGACCTTTCACTGGTAAACTATTTGATCGTAAAGGAGCTAACATAATTGTATATCCTGGGATCATCTTATTTACAATTGGTCTAGTTGTCTTGAGCTTCTCAACTGTACCAACAATCTTTTTATTTTCCGCTGCATTAATCGGTCTAGGCTATGGCTCAATCGTACCTAGTTTTCAAACATTAGCGATTAACACTGCTGCCCCTGCTAAAAAGGGAATGGCGACAGCAACATTTTTTATGTTTTTTGATGTCGGTATGGGAATTGGCTCTTACGTACTTGGAGTTGTATCTGCGAAAACATCATTCCATATTATGTATGTCATAACTGCAATTGCTGTATTGTCAACGACTGTCATTTACTATTTATTGCATGATCGTAAACAAAGAAAAGCAATAGATCTTGAAAATGCAGCCGCCTAAACTTAAAACCCACCAAAATTTTTTTGGTGGGTTTTGTTTTGTTCACTTACATCGTTATTCCTTTATCTATAACAATAATCTTAACTTTTACTTTTATATTCGATTTTTGATATGTATCAAGCCAATGATTCTCATTTTTTTTCCAATCAGCGTACTGAAATGAGTGAGCAAGTATACCAAAACCAACTGGATCAACTTTATCTTTTTGAAAAGATTGGATTAGATTATTTAATTCTTTTTGCAATTTTTTTTCTATCGCTTTTTTTAAGATAGCTTCCGATGAATTCGTTAATCCTATTGGAGATTCTGTAAACATAATCGGCAATGTCAAATTCACATTAAAGCTATAATGACCATTAGAATATTTTTTATCGATTTTTCGTTTTACATCTTTAATATAAAAACTAGTTTCTTCATCTGTAAAGACATCATCTACATCTTTTTTAAATTTTTTAAGATCCAATGCAATTACTAATTGTCCCTCTAAATGATCTTTTAAAATTTTTAACAGTTGTGTTTCATTCATTGATAAGGTTCGATTATACAAATTATTGTTAGTTAATAAAGTTGTCCCATTGACTACTAAATGCTCTCCTTGTATTGCTAGTTCAGGTGCAAAAGGTGTAATCCCCTTCTCAAAATACATTCGATGAAACTGTCGTATAGTCGTTCTAAAGGCAACATTTCGAAAATCAGCAGTTTGTATTAATTGAGGAATATAGATCGGTAACTCAGGTTTATCCTTTGGTTTTAAATCAAAAACATCGGCAAGTGGACCATCTACAAAAATAAGATCTGCATTTAATCGAAATTTGGGATCTCGAAAAAACATATCCATGATTGAAAACCAATTTTTATGTTCAAGTACTCTTGACCCTATTAAGATTGCTTGAATTTTACCTCCACCAGTAACACCACTAGCACGCGTATCAAAATAATTTCTAGATTCTTTAATCGATAGAGTTTGAACGTTAAAATGTTCAGTTTTCGCTTGTGTTTCTCCACTAAAGACTGGACTTGCCATAAATACTTCTACTTTATTTTCATCGTTCACATCGATTCCTAAAATCATCGATAATGTGACATCTTCTATATTTATTTTCCCTCTGCAACCCGAAACGCCGATTATTAAAAAAATACTAAGCAAACATACTTGAAAATATTTCAATTGATTTTCACCTTACTTAAATTATTTTTTATTAAACCGCCGATCAATAACAGGATAGGGATACCGATCGTGATGTATCTTCCAGAAATCATTAAAACGTGTAAATGATTAGTTGTATTTGTAAATGTCGGAACTTGAATAAATGTAAGGATGATAATGAGGATAAAAAGAATAATAATGACAATAGGTAATAATCTAAATTTAAATAACTCTGATAACCCATTCATACCAGCCCAAATAAACGTAACCCATGATTTCGATATTATCATTAAAAATAATGAGAATAAAATGAAATCTAACCTCTCAACATATTGAAATTCGATTACACTTAAAATATCGATTACTGGCTCAAATGTCATTTTAATTTCATAAGGACTATAAATAACAAAACAAATAATTGTTACAAAAACGTAGGTAAAAGTTGTTAAAGCATTTCCAATAATAACGCATTTTACAGCCTTTTCTTTCGACTTTAAATATGGATAATAAACTAGGATTAATTCGATGCCTAGAAATGAAGTCGTCGTTAATGGAATCGTCTTTAAAATCGGCATCCAGCCATCCTTAATAATTGGTAAAATAAAATTTATATCAGCATCTTTAAGTGTGAATAACAGCATGAATAAGGTAAAACAAGCAATTGGAAAAATTGCTTCTATATATTTTGCAATTAAATGAACTCCCCCACTTATTAGCTGATAAGTTGGAAAAAGAAATAGCACTAATAAAATATAAGTTCTAGTTTCTTGAAGTATGTAGGATTGAATATATAAAATCGCTCTAACTAATGCAAGATATCCTCCATATAGAAAATAAATTGCTTGTAACAAAACTACGATTGATCCAATAATTTTTCCTAGATAAAAAGTAAAAAAACCTATGTAGTTTAAATTAGGAGCCTTCTCTCTAAATTTAACAAATACAATACTAATTAAAGTAGAAAGTATTCCCCCAAAAAGAATTGCAATCCAACTGCTAGTACCTCCTTTTAGAGCTAGTTCTCTAGGAAGTGACAACATTCCAATCCCTACTTGAATACCAAAAATCATTAAAATAAATTGAAATTGTGTAATTTTTGACTTCGTAATTATCATGAAAGAATCCCTTCTAACATTCATTCTTCATTACGTTTATTTTGTTTTTTCCAAAGATAGTTTAAAGGTACTCTTATGATTGTATCTTTAAATGCATCACGATTGATTGGAGAAAATGGCAATGTATAAGGTTTGTTATAGCTAGTTAAGCTCAAACCATGGATCATGAGAATCATTGTACTTACAATCAAACCGATTAAACCAAATAATGAAGCCATAATCATAATTGGAAATCGAATGACTCGTAAACTAGATGCCATTTCATAGTTTGGAATAATAAATGATGAAATAGCCGTTAAAGCTACGACGATTACCATAATATTACTAACGATTCCTGCTTGTACCGCTGCTTGCCCGATTACAATCCCACCTACAATGCCAACTGTTGTACTAATAGGTGCTGGTAGTCTAATCGCTGCTTCTCTTAACATTTCTAAGGTGATCTCCATAACAATGGCTTCAAATAAAGGATCAAATGGAACCTTTGCCCTAGATTCCCCGATTGATAATAGTAATTTTAAAGGAACGATCTCATAATTAAATGAAATAATTGCAATATAGATTCCCGGCAAAAAGATTGTTAAAAAGAATGCAATTACTCTAAGTATACGATTAAATGAAGCCACCATCGCTCTTGCTGAATAATCATCAATCGTTTTAAAAAATATTGCAAAATTAATCGGTAAAATAATAACCTCAGAAGATCGGTCTACGATTAAAACTACTTTTCCTTCAAGTAATGTCGTAGCTGCAACATCCGGTCTTTCTGTTGTAAAATATTGAGGAAAAGGAGAAAATGGGTTTCTTTCTATTAATTGCGCTAAGTGGTTTGCATTTATTATAGAATCAAGTTTTATCTTTGAAATATCTTGTTCTACACCAGATAGTAAATCTTCATCTACTAATCCATCGATATACGCAATTGCTACCGTACTTTTATTTTCATTCCCAATTTCAACTTCCTTAACTTGAAAATCTCGACTTTTAATAAATCTTCGAAGTAAAGTAATATTACCTTGAACAGTTTCAATAAAGGATATTTTTGTGCCCCTTAAGGAATTATCAATACTTGGAGGCGTATAAGCTCTTTGTGGCAATTTTCCACAAGAATATACAAATGCGACTGGATCGCCTTCTACTAGAAGAATACTGTTACCATTCAATATTGCTGTTTCAATATCTAAAATTTGATTAGTCCGAATCGTATTATTCGTTATGAATAATTCTATATCTTCAGTATACGAACTTACTGTATTAATAAATTGACCTATTTTTTGTTCATCAACTAAACTAGACAAATAACAAATTATAGCCTGTTTATCTTTAACAACTATATCTTTTTTTACTAAGTCAGAGGTCGGGAACACTCGCTGAATAATATTAAAGTTTTCTATTAAATTTCCTTCAGTATGAAGAACGGAAGAGCGTAAATTATATTTTCTTAAACGCTTCTTTTGTTGATTAGAATAATCCACTTAATCTTCCATCCTTTCATAAATTTCCAGATTACTTTCAGCTAATCAGTTTTATCAAAAATCACCTATTTTATACTTGAAAGGCTAGTTAGGAGATAGTTGGATTTAACGGAGAACTTTCGATACAATGAACTATAAATAGTTTTGATGGAGGACCAAATATGGCAATCTTGGCTAATGCAAAATTTAAAGAATATAAAACGTTAATCTCTTCTTTATCTCCTTCACTTGAAACTAGTACATTAAAAAGTGAAAAATTTTTAGTAGATAAAGATGAAAAGAAAAATTTAGAAATTTATTATGCACCTTTTGAGTACATTAATGAGCGAGCTAAAGTCATCATAGTTGGGATTACTCCCGGCTTACATCAAATGAAGCAATCCTACTCTACTGTGATTAGACTTAAAGACGAAGTGATGGATGACGAAGAAATTTTACATGAAGTTAAAAAGAATTCTAGTTTCGAAGGACCGATGCGAAAAAATTTAATTGCTATGTTAGATGAATTGGAATTACATCATTATCTTGGATTAAATTCAACTAGCGAACTTTTTAGTACAGCTAGTCATTTAGTACAAACAACCTCTGTCATTAAATACCCAGTTTTTTATAAAGGGAAAAACTATAATGGTTCAACCCCGAATATTTTAAGAACCGATCTCCTTAAAAAGTATATTGTTAATACATTTGCTGCGGAAATCATAAGACTAGAACGTCCCCTCATTATCCCGTTAGGAGTTAATGTTTCAAAAGTTTTAAACTATCTAACGACGAATGGATATTTAAACTCGGACCCCATTTTATACGGATTCCCCCATACATCTGGCGGGAATGGACATCGACATAAACAATTTGCGGAAAATAAAGAAGATATGAAAAGTAAAATTAAATTATACTTTGAGAATTAGTAAAGGAGAATCAAAATGATATTACATATTATTGGAAACAAAGACTGGCAAAATGCAAATAATTCAGGTGAATATGCACCTGATAGTTTAAACAACGAAGGCTTTATCCATTGTTCAACCCTAAAGCAAACTGTTGAAATCGCAAACTTATTTTTTAAAGGTGCAACTGATTTAAAAATACTTTGTATTAATGAGGAAAAAACAAAATCAAAAATCGTATATGAAGATACTGAAAACTTTGGCCAATTATTTCCTCATATTTATGGACCATTAAATTTAGATGCTGTTTTTAAAGTTGTTGATCTTCATGCTGATGAAAATGGACAATTTATATTACCTAATGAGTTAAAAGAGCAAGAATAACAAAAAACTCAGTTTCACATAAGTGAACTGAG